>NZ_JAVJTO010000161.1:0-22551 GCF_040220235.1 Coleofasciculus sp. B1-GNL1-01 | reverse complement strand
TGGCTCTCCCGTACATAAGGTGATAAATTTTCCTTATATGTGTAGCGATTGGCTTGATTTGAAGAAAACCTAGCTTAATCGCTTAATTAGTTGGGTTTCCTTCGTCAACCCAACCTACAAGCATTACACCGTGGGACTTTGGCTTAATTCATAAGACTTTATTATCACCCTAAGTACGGGAGAGCCGGTGTTCGGAGCGATTCGGCACATAAGAAAGCCCAAAAGAAGCGGACAGCCGATAATTTGCCTGTGCATAGCTTTCAAACCCTGTTGGCTGATTTAGGGACAATTGTTAACAATCGAATTCAGTCTAATATCCCAGGTGTAAATTTCGACTTTGACAAGGTAACGGAACCGACTCCTGTACAAAGAAAGGCTTTAGATTTGTTGGGCGTCAGCCTGATTTGTACCCAGTGAAGCCGAAATAAAAATCGCCCTAAGCCTGGATAGGCATACGGTGTAGCGATTTGCAAAAGGGTAACTTCAGTGTAACTGGGTTGCGAGATCTGTTAAATTTTTCCTAACCTTGATGACGATAGCGATAACGTATCAGCATTCTAAGTTCTACACGAGCCAATAACAATGTCGAACTTACAACGTCAGGACATCATTGATCAATTCTGTATTTTATACGAGAAAACCAGTCACCCTAGTTATCGTGGCTTCAAGCCATCGATGCAACAGCGCCTGAAACGCCAGATGGAAAAACTGGTTCAGTTACATCCAGAGTGGCACAGTGATGATTATGTTGACTATTTCTGTAGTATTATTAACCAGGAATCACAACCCGAATCGGAACAACAATTCGCCCATCTCCATCTGGTTGCTTATTTGGATGCCTCTCGCTGCCATTTTATCCGCCAGTTTGCTCGAAAATTTCCCTTTCCTTTAGCCACTTGTCTCCATTTATTTGATCTGACAACTGACGTTCTATACAATCGCGATCATTTTAAAAAAATCATTCATGGACATAATGCCAATACGAGTAACGCCGCTAATTTAAAAACTTATGTAGAAGGCGCACTCAAGAATATTATTATTAACCAAATCAATTGGGAATCCGACTGGCATCTCTTATGCAATGTGGATCTCACCAGTCGCCGCAAATTCAATAATGCCGTGCAAAAATTGAGAGAGGCTTTATTCCGACAAGGGATAACTGAACCCCTGGTGTCTCAATACTGCTTTGCTTGGCAATGCTTTGTTCCTATTTATAAAAATAATCGGCTTTATAATCCAAGTCAAAGAAAAAGCAGGACGTGGGTTCAACCCGAACAAACAGATTTTGAGGAAGCGGCTAGAAACTATAATCTGAATCGATTTCTTGCTGATGCTCCCCTGCAAGTTTCGTCTGGCTCAAACGTAACAGCGGAGACGATTCAACAGTGGATGAATACCTGTGTTCAGGCGTTACGCAACTCTAAAAAACGGGTGGAACTGTCTAGGGATGCCGATAGCTATGAAAAACACTATGATCAGTCGGTTAATCCTTGGGAAACGTTGGAGTCTGACCAAGACTCTGCTGAATTTATTAATCAAATTACTCCCAGTTTACAGGCACAAATTCAGCGCGTTGAGCAAAATTTCGACAAAATTCGGAGTAAAATTCCTCGGCAATTCCGTCCGGCAGTTATGCCTTTGTGCTATCCTCACGAACTTTCGCTGCTGGTTCAAGAACAGTTTGCCAAGAAAGTGGGAGTCAATCAGGGAACAGTGGCTCGTTATATCGCCAATACCTACAAATCGCCCCTATTAACTCAAATGGATAGTCTGATTCGGACTCAGTTAGATAATGATTTGCAGGTTTGGAGTCAAAACTATGTAAAAGAGTTTTTGTCCAAGAGATTTACTAATCCTCATCAAAATCAGGAAATCGATAGAGCTTTAACAGTTGCCATTGAATCTCTAGAACCCCATTTACAATTGCTCCTAAAACTGCGCTATGGTCAAAACTATAGCATTGATACTATTGTTAAGTGTTTGGACAATGAGTCCAGCGATACAATTGAGAAAAAATTAAACTTGGTTCAACATGATTTAGAATTAGCGGCAATTGAAACAATAAACAAACTCAAGATCAGTTATATTGAGCAATTCATCAAAAACCACTACAAGCAAGTTATATCTGACCAACTCGTGATGGCTTTCTCGGAAATTAAATCCCGAAAAATTATACAAATGCGGTATGCTCAGAGAATGCCTGAAGAAAAAATTGCTCGACTTTTGCCCAAAGAAAATGTAAGCCAAGCCATTAACCAAGCCAAGCAGCAATTACAGAAGGCTTTACTCCAGTGGACTTATGGAACGTATGGAATTTCTCTAGAGCCGGAAAAAGACCAGGTGAGTCAAGCTGTTGAAACTTGGCTCAACCAGTTGTATTGTTTGGATTTAAATGAACTTCATAGTGGAGAGTCGTATAATGTTTAATTTGCTGGAATTATCCCGGACGTATCCCAATCAGATTTGGTTGAATTTATCTGAAGAACAACAAAAACAAGCTTGGCAGCGATCGCAAAATCATGCTAATGCGATGACTCGCTGTAATGCCTACCTAAATGAACTCTGTTTAACGGCATTTATCCCTTGGCTGGAGGGGTGGTGTCAAGAAGGACAAGAGAACGAAAAATTGACTCAAATTCGTACTTTTCCAGAATCATCCTTACCCAGTATATGGGAATTCATCAATGGTAGCCTAATTAACTTCGGTAACATTCGACTGGCGCTGATTCCCACAGATAGCACAGATTTAGATGAGGTTTGTGTTCCTCAAGAGTGGGTGGATATTGTCAGTTGGAGAGCCGATTATTATCTCGCCGTACAAATAAACCTGGATAGTCCCGATACATCCTGGATGAGACTGTGGGGATATATTAGCTATCAAAAATTGAAGCCAATAGCGATATACGAAGAAAGCGATCGCGCGTATTATATTTCTGGACAATATTTAACTCCAGATCTGACTCTGATGTTACTCCAACCTGAACCCGTTTTTCCGAAAAATGTACAAGTTGAATCAATACCATCTTTAACCCAGGAAACCGCTGAACGGTTATTGGCACAACTGAGTCAATCCTCTGTTTCCACCCCGCGTCTTGCGGTTTCTTATGACCAGTGGGCTGCATTTGTCACAAATGAAAAATGGCGTCAAGACTTATATGAAAGACGATTAAGACAAGTTCAAAGAGTGGCAAAACCTGATCCACACCGGATTAATCTAGGACAATGGTGGCAAAATATATTTGAGTCGGGTTGGCAATCTCTAGACGTCTTTTTAAACCAAAATTCAGTCCAGGTTGCCGTTAGTTTTAGACATAGACGATCTCAACGCAATCCAGAGAGACAAGTTTATGTAGAAGGGATTAAGGTAATAGATTTGGGGATAGAACTCAACAATCAAGCCGTGGCGTTGTTGGTGGGTTTAGCCCGAGAGATAGACGAACGAATCGGTGTTCGGGTACAGTTGTATCCGGTGGGAGAAACCCCTATCTTACCCCCTAATATTCGCGTCGCCTTACTCTCTCAATCGGGTGCTATACTTCAGGAATATCAAGCCCGAATACACGATAATTTAATTCAACTCAAACGATTCACCTGTCCTGTAGGGAAACAGTTCAGCATCCGGGTAGCGCTGGGTGAATTTAGTATTACCGAAAACTTCGCGATCGCGCCGTTTGCGACTGATGAGTAATTTAGTGGTCTTGAACCTAGGACGAGGAGACTTGTACAATGGCTTTGCCTGGGTTACGGCTCAGTTACAGGTACAAGATCAATCCCAAAATCGGCAGGTAATCGGCAGTTTACCCGCCGCCCCTCATCTGGTGGAACTTTACCGCCACTGGCAATTACTCTACGATTTACTCTATCAGGCACGTTCATTTATTATCCATCGCTCTCATCCTCAACCCATCGACATTGATGAAGATATCCAAATTGATGATACTGACGTAACTCACGTTGGCGAAACGGATTTTGCTGAGGTTTGTCAGGAATTACAACAGCAGATTGATACCTGGCTCGATTCCCCAGAATTTAGTCCGATATGCCGTCAACTTTATCAGCAATTTAACCCGAATCAAGACATTCGCGTCATTCTTCAAACCGAAGACAGTAACCTGAGAAAATTACCCTGGTATACCTGGCGATTTTTTCGGGATTATCCCCACGCCGAAGTGTCGTTGAGTTCTCTCAACATTGAACCGAGAACAACAACTCAAACGCCAACTAAAACCGTGAGAATCTTGGCAATTCTCGGCGATGCTACGGGACTTAATATTGATGTGGATCGGCAATACCTTGCTAGTCTGGATGGTGCCGAAACCGTCTTTTTAGTCGAACCCCGCCGACAGGAGTTAAATGAGCAGCTTTGGCATCATCAGGGATGGACGATTCTCTTTTTTGCCGGACATAGTTCTAGCCAAGGAGATGGAAATTCTGGGGAGATTTATATTAACCCCCATGAACGTTTAACCATTCCTCAATTAAAACACGCCCTCAATGAAGCGATCGCGGCGGGGTTACAATTGGCAATTTTTAACTCCTGTGATGGGTTAGGATTAGCGCGACAACTGTCGGATCTACAGATTCCGCAAATTATTGTCATGCGCGAACCTGTCCCCGATCATGTAGCCCAAGCCTTCCTTAAATACTTTCTGATTGAGTTGGCTGGGGGGCGATGCTTCGATTTAGCGGTACGGAAAGCACGGGAACGATTGCAAGGATTAGAGGGTGACTTTCCCGGTGCAAGCTGGTTACCGATCATTGTACAAACACCGACACCAATCGCACCGACTTGGCAAGATTGGCGGCAACAGCCAAAACCTGCCCCTAAACCGTCTATCCTGGGAGCAAGACGCCCCTGTTGGCAAACTCTCCTCTTAAGTAGTGCGATCGCGACAGGGTTGGTGATGGGAGTGCGGTGGTTGGGGTTCCTGCAATCTACAGAACTTTGGGCGTTTGATACTTTGATGCGAATGCGCCCGACAGAACTACCCGATGATCGCCTAGTGATTATTACCATAGACGCCGCCGATATTCAATATCAAGATCAGCAGGGAATGAAACGGCAAGGATCACTAGCAGATCAGGCGTTAGTCAACCTCTTGGACAAAATTAAACCCCACCAACCCGCTGTCATTGGTTTAGACATTTATCGTGATCCAGTGGCGTTTACACTAGATCCCGACGCCACAAAACAGGCGATTCGTGAGCGAGATCAGCGATTTATCGACATTTGCCAAATCGGGGGAGGTGTGAGAGAATCCCCGGAAATCCCCCCGCAATCAGGCGTTCCGGTGCAGCAGGTAGGGTTTAGTGATCTCCCCAATGATCCCGATTTAGTCATCCGACGCCAGATTTTTGGCATGGCGGCGGGAACCCAATGTCAGACTCAGCAATCCTTTAGTTTTCAGCTTGCCCGTCACTATTTAACCTCACGGGATATAGAATTTAAACGGCTTTCCCGCACCCGGTTTCAAATTGGCACCCGTATCTTCCCCAAATTGGAACGCCACAGGGGAGGCTATCATCATCTCGATTCCGGTGGCTTTGAAGTGGTGCTGAATTACCGGGCGACACAGAGAATTGCCCAAAAAGTCCCTCTACAGCAAATTTTAGACGGGTCAAAAGATGGGGAATTGGCAACCTTAATCCGCGATCGCATTGTGCTGATTGGTACAATCGACAACAGCTATGGAGACTATCATCTCACTCCCTACAGTGCCGCGTTTGAGCCGATTCAAGAACTCTCAGGGGTTGAAATCCAGGCGCAGATGGTGAGTCACATCATCAGTGCCGTATTAAATCAGCGACCTGTGGTATGGTGGTTTCCACAGTGGGGTGATCTGCTTTGGGTGTGGGCTTGGTCTGGAATCGCAGGTGTATGCATGGAACGATGGCATCAGCGGCGACTCTATCTGATCCTAGCTGGGGGTATCGCGTTAGCCGCGCTATGGGGATGCGGCTTTGTTTTCCTGTGGCGAACCGGACTTTGGTTACCTCTGATGCCGTCGATCGTCGCATTTACGATTGTTAAGGTATTTTATTTCTGCCGAGCGGTATGAAGATTAAACACCTATTAATTCCATTCGTCTACAGTATAAGTTGGAGCTATGTTCCCTCCGGCTTAGGCACAGAGTCTCCTAGCATTCCGGGACTACTTATGCCTGGTGTGTTCGCCCAAGAAAATGACGATACTATTGACTTTCAATCTGATGGTAGAAGTGGGAACCGCACTGGAGGTGGAAGTCGTAGCAAGTGTCCCCCAATGGATTTTCCCCTAACCGCGTTAGTTCCTGAATCGAACTGGGGGAGAACCGTTGCGGCACACCCGACATTGTGGTTTTATGTTCCTTATTCTCCAGAACAAGCCCCTGTGGGAGAGTTTGTGTTGCAAGATGAAGCGGGTAATGATGTCTATCGACTTCCGTTTCAGTTATCGCAAACGCCGGGTTTGGTTCGTCTCAGCATTCCGGATACTCAAGAACCACTGAAAAGGGGTAACTGGTATCGCTGGTACTTTTCACTGTATTGCGATCGCGACAAATCTGCTAGTCCAGTTTTTGCCCAAGGATGGATACAGCGAATTCCTTTAACTCCCACCCTAGAGAATCAACTCAATACTGCTAAACCGCGAGAGGATCAGGTTTATGTCGCCAACCGAATTTGGTTTGATGCATTAACGCATTTAGCGAATCTTCGTTTGGCTAACTCGCCCCACGTTACCGATGAAGACTGGCGCAACCTCTTGCAAGGGAAAGGGGTTAACTTAGAACTGCCCAGCCAAGAGTTGAGCGTGGGTTATGTTATCTTTAACGAACCGAGGAGTTTGGGGGAGCTGTAAGCTGCACGCCATAATAGTTCATCACGGCTCATTGCTTAAATTGGAGATTCCTATGCTGGATGCCTTACCAGGATTCCTGGATTTCGATACCCTAAAAACATTCATCTTACTCGCACTAGCCGGGATTTTCGCGATCGCGGGCGGTTTGTTTGCCTTTCGCTGGCTGGGTTCGCTATGGGAACGGTTCAGGGATATCTATCCTAAGGTGATTCAACCGGAAAAAGAATTACTCGGGTTAGTCCTGAGTCTAACCTTAACCGATATTATTTTTCTCGCTTATGCCAGACGAGAGTTTATCAAGCTGATCGAACTTCCCATCAGTCTCACTTTAGCGATTACAGCGAGTTTGTTAGGCTCTCGGTTATTCAAGCGGTTTTTTGATGCCTATCTGTTAAACGCTACCCTGCAAAGTGGACGGAAGGTTAATAGTGAATTATTACTCCTTTCCAAACTGGTTGTCAATTTACTGATTATTGTTACCATCATCATTATCTTTGCCCAAACTCATCAAATCAATATTTTTGGTTTGTTGGCAAGTTTGGGAATTGGTGGATTGGCGGTGGCGTTTGCAGCGCAAAAAACCCTGGAACAGCTACTTGGTGGTATTGTAATTTATATTGACCGTCCCTTTGTCGTCGATGATTATATTGGTTTACCCGATGGCACATTTGGCAGAGTGGAATCCATTGGACTGCGGTCTACCAAAATCCGCACCTCTGGGAAAGGAACGTTAATGGTGATTCCCAATAGTTCGCTAACTCAGGTCAGTATCGAAAACTTCACGGGTGCTAAGAAGGTTATTTCGATTATCTCATTAATTTTCTATCGTCCGATGCCCGACCAAGAAAAATCGCTGATCCGCCAAGTTATCTTAGAAAGCACGATTGATATTTTTGGGATTGACTCTCGCAGTACAGATGTCACGTTTAAAGATATTATCCAAGATGGATCGCCGGGAATGACTGAAGCCCAAATTAACTTTTTTATCCTGGGTTCCGGTGAATTCTCGATGGAGTTGCGCCGTCAAGTCCTGGATATTGCCAAACAAAATATCACCAAGCAACTCAAGGAATATGGTATTGCCTTTGACATCGAAGAACAAACCATTAATGTGGATTCACCGATTACGATCTAAGGAAGTAGATGGGGACAATAAAAGTTAACGGCTGAGATTGTCATTTGTCATTCGTCATTCGTCATACTCGCGCAAGCGAGAAGCAAGCTACGTCATTTGTAAGGGTTTGAGGTGTATTTACAGAACTTAATATAGGTAGGTTTATTGCCGCCGACCTACTTAGGGCATTCTGAATAAGTTTTGTGGTGGAGGGAAAAGGTAGAAGGTAGGAGGCAACAGTGCGAGCGTCTCGCTCGCTATTCTGTATGGAGATCTTAAATTTTAAAATACAAGGCATTACAGTTTATTATATAAAATACAGATGCGATATGTCGTGTCAGTCTAGGACATCGGTCAAGAAACCGGGTTTCTTTGGGTGAAAGGTTGATATTTGTCATCCTCACGAGAAACCCGGTTTCTGGGAATACTTGACCGACGCTCTAGCCATTCTGATTTCTAAAGTAGCCGTACTCGCTGATGAAGTTAACTGATATACCTAACACGATTAGTGATGTTTCTCTGTTTGTGTACTCCTTAAATTTGCCCAACTATGTTATTTTCCTGATTTTTGCTCTCCTTTCTATTTTGGCGGGTCGATACACACCGATTCTGGTAAGCTGGATTATTCACCGATTTTCACTTCAGCTAGGAACGGAAATTTATGATAATTTGATCGCTCCACTCCAACAAACGTTTAAATTTGCAGGAACCTTAATATTACTCTCATTCTCACTGGCTTGGCTGGAAGTATATCAGGGACTGCATGACTTCATTCGTCCCTTTATGGATTTAGCCGTAACAGTGAGTGTGGCGTGGTTAGCCTCTCGCTTATTTCGCCAATTTGTGCGCGTGTATGGGATAGGATTAGTGCGGAAACTAGGTCGAGAAGTTGATGAATTGCTCCTGGTTTTTGAGACTCTAGCGAATGTAATCATCGGATTTATTGCTGTAGTTGCATTTGCTCAAAGCCAACAGGTCAATTTAGTCGGCTTACTTGCCAGTTTTGGGATTGGCGGTATTGCGATCGCGTTTGCGGCACAAAAGACTTTGGAGCAGCTTTTGGGGACAATTGTTCTTTATTTAGACCGCCCATTTATTCCTGGAGAATATGTTCGCTTACCGGATGGAGTGTTTGGTCGGGTTGAATCGATTGGTTTGCGGTCTACAAAAATTCGCACGGCGGCTAAAAGCACACTTTTGATTGTTCCGAATTCAACGATGGCAAATTGGGAAATCGAAAATGTCACCCGAGGTAAGAAGGTGATGGTGTTACTCTATTTGGATTTTTCTCAACTTCTGGAAGAACGAGAAAAGGCTTTAGTTCAACAAATTATTGCCGATAGTACGAATTCTTTATTCGGGATCGATCCGGGAAGTACAAATATTACCTTAATCCCCTCACTGGAGGACAACTCTACGCGGGCTAGAGTAACGTTTTTCATTCTGGGTTCAAGCGAAAATTCTATTCAATTACGGAAGCGCCTATTGGAACTGGCTAATGACAAAATTTCCAAGCAGTTACTCGCCTATGGAATTAACTTTAAGATGAATGAACCGACGATTTATGTGGATTCACCGATTACCATCTGATTGAAATGATGATGAATGATGCATAAAGAATTAATAAAAAAGGACAAAGGACTAATAACAAAGGAGAACGCATGGAACTCGATCGCGATCGCACGGGTCGGTTAGGATAAGTGTATTATCTTGTGCTGCCCTTGCTGTAACTGTTTCTTCTCTAGCCTGTATGTCGTCTAGAAATTCCCTGCAAACTCGTCCCCACTGTTCATCATCAGAGGTTAAACCTGCACCCATTCGTCCTTTCCCTGATCGCAATCGCAAAGCCAGACCCAGTTTCCGACGGCGCTTACAATACTGTTACTGGCGCTTGATTCGTCTACAAGGACCCCCAGAGGCGATCGCACGCGGATTAGCCTGTGGTGTGTTTGCGGGGCTGTTTCCCCTATTTGGACTACAAACGATTTTAGGGATATGTCTAGCGCTGATCTTTCGCGGCAATAAAATTATCGCGGCGGCTGGTACTTGGGTGAGTAATCCCTTGACTTATGTGCCGATTTATGCATTTAACTTCCATCTGGGGAAATGGCTACTCCAGAAAAATAGCTTAACCGATATTAGCCTCGGATCTTGGCAGGAGTTCAAGGCGTTAGGATCTGAGATTATCTGGACGCTATTTGTTGGCTGCTTTACGGTAGGGATGGTTGGTGGAATTTGTAGTTATTTCCTAGGATTGACATTGATTCGGCGGGTTCGCGCCTCTTATCGAGCGCGTCGTCGGCATCAGCGTTAAATTGATGTAACGGTTGTTGAACGTAATTGCGGCATTCCCCGACTTCAACGACAGTAAGTCGGGGAAGGATAGCAGACAAACTAGGAATTAAATATTCCGCAGTTTGTCAAATTTCTATGGTAAAATATAGTCATGAAAACACGTAGAGTGACCTATAGAATTTATCCAAACAAGGCTCAATGTGACCAGCTTCATTGGGCTAGGAAAATGCACGGCGAACTCTATAACGCGGCAATTGCTAACCGGAGGACGCAGTACAAGCGTTTTGGTCATTCTGTTGACTATTTTGAGCAACAGGTGCGAATCGTTGGGTAGAAACTATTCCTGAAATGGAAAGAGGATTAAAAGCGAAAGCTCTCTTGTAATAGGAGAGATATGCTAACAGACTCACGATGATAAGGAAGATGGAGTCTCTAGTAGCAATATATATGTCTAAGACGAGTTTAAAGACTACGGTGGAATGGAAGACAATACCTTGGCAAAAGCTAGAGCGTAAAGTCTTTAAGTTGCAGAAAAGAATCTATCAAGCCTCTCAGCGTGGTGATGTGAAAACAACTCGCAGACTCCAAAAGATGTTGATGAAGTCTTGGGCGGCAAAATGTCTCTCGGTTCGTCGGGTAACACAAGACAATCAAGGGAAGAAGACGGCAGGTGTGGATGGCGTTAAATCGCTGACCCCAAAGCAGCGTCTCAACTTGATTGCCAATCTGAAATTAAGCTCAAAAGTCGCCCCAACCAGGCGAGTATGGATTCCCAAACCTGGTAAGGATGAGAAGCGACCATTAGGCATCCCCACAATGAACGACCGAGCGTTGCAAGCGCTTGTCAAACTGGCACTAGAACCAGAATGGGAGGCGCGATTTGAAGCTAACTCATACGGTTTCAGACCCGGACGCTCATGTCATGATGCGGTTCAAGCTATATATAATGCAATCAAGTTCAAGGGCAAATACGTCCTTGATGCCGATATTGCCAAATGTTTTGACCAAATCGACCATGAAGCACTGCTAAACAAACTGAATACATTCCCTACCATCCGCCGACAAGTTCGAGCTTGGCTAAAATCGGGAGTGATGGATAACAAGCAGTTGTTTCCAACAACTGAGGGTACGCCACAGGGCGGGGTCATCTCCCCGTTATTGGCTAATATTGCCCTCCACGGGATGGAAAATCTAATCAAAAAGAGATTCCCAAGACGAGGATATTCCGAGAATGGGAAAAAAAAGGACTTCTATCCTCCATCTGTGATTAGATATGCCGACGACTTCGTAATTCTCCACGAAGACTTAACCGTTGTCCAAAGTTGCAAGGAGATAATCCAGGAATGGTTAAAAGACATGGGTTTGGAATTAAAACCTAGCAAAACAAGACTTGCTCACACCCTCAACCCGTATGAGCAAGAACAACCAGGATTTGACTTTCTTGGTTTTACTATACGTCAATACAAGGTGGGTAAATACCACTCTGATAAAGATAAGTATGGAAAATTGCTAGGAATCAAACCAATCATCACCCCAAGCAAGGATAAGCAGAAGGTACACTACGAACAAATAGCGGAAGTCATTAACGCCCACAGGAATGCGCCACAAGTGGCGCTAATTAAGAAACTGAACCCGATTATTCGGGGATGGGCTAACTACTACGCAACACAAGTAAGTAAGGTAGCTTACTGTGACCAAGATTACCTCATGTACCAGAAGCTCAGAGCTTGGGCAAAGCGCCGACACCCCAAAAAATCCGGGGAATGGGTGTCAAAGAAGTATTGGCAATCCATAGACGGCGACAACTGGGTATTCGCAACCAGGCAAAAAGGTAATAACCCGATGCGGTTACTAAAACATAGCGAAACACCAATTAAGCGCTATGTAAAGGTTAAGGGCGAATCGTCCCCATACAACGGCAACCTGGTTTATTGGAGTTCAAGGATGGGTAACAACCCTGAAATGCCTAAGACACTGGCAACATTGTTGAAGAAGCAAAAAGGGAAATGTACTCACTGCGGATTAATTTTCCGTGAAAACGATGTGATGGAAGTTGACCACAGAATCCCTAAGTCGCAAGGTGGAAAGGATTCCTACGATAATTGGCAGCTTCTACATAGACATTGCCATGACACAAAGACCGTCACAGATGGCAGTCTCGGCAACCAATCTGGCTGTAACAGTGCCAAGCCTAAGCTCACCAAAAGGCTCGAAAGAGTCGAGGATAAATGGGTAATGAGGTATGCTTGACTTGCACCTTATCGTTGAGGAGCCGTGTGAGAGGAAACTTTCACGCACGGTTTTGAAGACCAGCGGGACTGGTGACAGTCTCGCTGAGTTTAATAACTGTTTGCCTGAGTTTAAGAAAGTTTGGATTGAGTATGCCGAATTAGGTTCTCATACGTTACAAGCTACATTAAAGCGGGTTGATTTTGCCTATAAGCGATTTTTCAAAGGATTAGGCAAGTATCCTAAGTTCAAAGCCAAGCGGCGGTATAGTGGCTGGACATATCCAGACAAAGCAGGTTGGAAGGCTTTATCTAACGGTAAAAACGGTTACTTGGAACTAAGAGACCTTGGTTTAAAGATTCAAATGCGGGGGCAAGCTAGGACCTGGGGAACTCCAACAACCTGCACAATCTTTTTCAGAAATGGTTTGTGGTATGCGTCAATCACTGTGCAGTGCAACCCAATCCGTCAAACAGGTACGGGTTCAATCGGAATCGACCTTGGCTGCCAAGACGCGGTGACGCTTTCAACTGGCGAAAAAATCGCTAAACCAGATTTTATTCAGGAGGGACATAAGAAGGTTAAAGCCGCCTCAAAGCGGTTAAGACGTAAAAAACCGCCTAATAGGAACAAAAAAGTTAAGGGATCGAGACGATGGAAAAAGGAACGCAAGCGCATCTCTAAACTTCAGAGCAAGATAGCCCGACAACGGGAAAATTGGCTGCACAAAGTAACCAGCGATATAGTGAGCGGTAATAGCCTAATCGGTGGTGAGCAGTTAAACGTCAAGGGTATGACTCGGAAAGCAAAGAAGGGTAAGCGTAAGAAGCAAAAAGCCGGGTTAAATCGGTCTATTCTTGACGTTGGGTTTGGTAGAGTCGGTGATTTATTAACCTACAAATCGGCTGAGGCAGGTGGGTTTTATGTTGAGTCACCAACTAGGACGCTCAAGCCAACTCAACGGTGCGCTAAATGTTGGGAATTAACGCCTAAGACTTTGAGCGATAGAGTTCATGTTTGCTCTAATCCCGACTGCAAGCACGTCGAAGATAGAGATGTTAATGCTGCTCAAATTAATGAGATTTGGGCAAGGGGTTTGGAACGAACCTCTTCAGACGCAGAGCTGCCTAGCTCTACTGATTGTGGAAGCATGAAGCAACTAGGAGCTCAGAAGCGTCAGAAACGACGACTTCAACGAAGTAAGTCGTCGTAGTTCATAAAAGCCACAATGACAGATATCTGTACTCCTGTGACAGTCTAGTGCAGCGGGCATAAAAATACTTGAGCAGCTTCGTAGATACGATGAAGCAGGGGGAGATGGGGGAGATGGGGAAGATGGGGGAGATGGGGGAGATTGTGTAGGGGCGGGTTTCACGACTATCTTTTTGGTTACACCCAGATGTAACTAAACCAGCCCCAACTTTACAAATGAAATGACAAATGACGAATGACGAATGACAAATGACTTTATCAATGAATGTTTGGCAAGCAGATTTTTATCGGCGTCCTCTGCGAGATGAAACGGGACAAGTCTTATGGGAATTATTAATTTGTGACACCACAGGTAATGTTATATATCAATCATTCTGTCCTCAGCCAGATGTAACCCGTGATTGGTTGCTATCGCAGGTGAAAATCGCGGCGACTAAGACAGGATTACCGGATGCGATTCACATCTTTCGTCCGCAGTCATTCAATTTATTCCAAGAGGTGGGACAACAATTAGAGATTAAGGTAGAAGCCACACGACGTACCCCAACCTTAAAGCAACGATTACAGGAAAGAACGTTAGATTATCAACAGCACGAGAATTACACTGGGGAAGCGTACAATCCCCTTAGCTTGGACAAACCGCCACCCGTACCCTTACCCGAAAATCTCTGGGGCGATCGCTGGCGATTTGCTAGTATTCCCGCAGGGGATATTGAGGAGGGGTTTGCCCAACGCCCGATTCCAATTTTACAGATGCCAAATCAACTCTTACCCCTCCAATTAGGTTTAGCCTCAACGGTAGCTGTTCCCGGAGTCGTAATTGATGGGGGGCGTCAGTCGATGCCATTAGCGCGTTGGCTGCAAGAGGTGCAACCTGTAGCACTTAATTATATTCCCGGTGCGCCAGATGGGTTAATTTTAGAAGCCGGATTAGTGGAACGCTGGGTAATGGCAACCTTTGAAGATGAAGAAGTAGCGGCGGCGGCGAGGTTGTATGAACAACGCAAGCAAACGAGTCAGGGATTACATTTTTTGTTGGTGCAACCGGATGATTCGGGAATGACGTATACCGGATTTTGGTTATTGATGGCTGATTAATTTGGTCAGTTGTCTTATGTCATTTGTCATTTATTAGACATCTTTAACCTTGATGAAGGGCGGGTTTTGTTGAAAGGTTATCGATAGGTATCATAATTAAATGGCTAAACCCGCCCCTACAGTTGGTTTTCATGCTTCGACTCAACCGAATTATCCGGTTTATTTTGGCTTACGTTCTTTGAGAAAGTAGGTAGTCATTGCACCTTTACCTTTTACGGAAATTGAACCGCGTTCTTGAAAGATGTATTTATCTTTTAAATGTTCATACGTGGCATCGGAAACTTGAATATAACCCGGAAGACCATGGGATTCCATACGACTAGCCGTATTAACCGTATCACCCCACAAATCATAAATAAACTTTTTCAACCCAATCACCCCAGCGACGACTGGACCACTGTGAATGCCAATACGCATCATGAAAGCGTGTCCTTGTTGGGCATTAACCGCATCAATTTCCTTTTGCATATCCAGGGCAAATTCGGCAACGGCTTCAGCGTGATCCTGACGCGGTAGGGGTAAGCCGCCGACAACCATATAAGAATCGCCAATGGTTTTAATTTTTTCTAAGCCATGGAGTTCTACTAAACGGTCAAATCGCGAGAAAATCTCATTGAGAAGATTGACCAGTTCGGTGGGGGAGATTTCTCCTGATAGGCGAGTAAAGTCCACAATATCGGAGAAGAGAACTGTGGCTTCTTCAAAACTATCAGCAATCGTCTCCGAGTCTTTTTGCAGGCGTTTGGCAATAGATTCCGGTAAGATATTCAGGAGGAGATTTTCTGCCTTTTCTCGTTCAGCAACCAGGTTTTTGGCAGAAGACTCTAAGGCGTCTAACATCGAGTTAATTGTTTGCGCCAGGTGGGTTAATTCATCATTCCCCTTGGCGCTAACTCGTAGCGATAGGTCATTACTTGTGCCAACTTCCTGTACATTTTTACTCAAATTTGCTAGGCGAGACAGTACTATTTTTTCCAATAGGAAAAGAGTGCCTACACTAAAAAGAATCCCTAAACCTAAAAGGGATAAAATAAGATAACGTAGGCTAAGGCGACCTTGTTGATAGATTTCTCGTGGGATGTCGATTTGAACCAGTAACGCGGGTTGACCATAGATATCGCGGAGGAGGGTATAGCCTGCGATCGCCTCCCGACTTATAATCTGGATTAAGATGGGAGCCTGATTGGGTTGGGACTCCTGTTCAGATAGGCTAGACTGCACAGTCTGCAATTTAGCGGGTAATTGGGTATTATCGAGTCGGTAGACCTTGAGATTGAGTTGGGTGAGTTCCGCTAACGCCTCAACACGCTGGTCATTCAGGTAGCGACCCATAATCAAAGACCCTCGTATTGAACCAGTTTCCTCGTTGGTAAGAATGGGATTTGAGGCAATCATTAACGGTCCCTGGGGTAAGAGAATTAAACCGGTAACGCTACTGGTTGTATCAGGATGCTGTAGTAAAACATTATCGGAATTCAGTTGTTGAATTAAGGGAGTGGGAATTAGGATTTCTTGCTGCTGAGCTAAGTTAAAATGTTTACCAAAAACCAATTCATCTTGGCGGTTAAAGAATAAAACCAGGTTGAGGTTAATATTCGTTAAATTTGTATCTGAGAGATTCTCTTGAATATAACTTCGACTGGTATCTTCAATAAACGCATAAGTATCATCCCACTCACCATAATCAGCCGCTAAAACAGCTAAATTATCTAATTCATCGAATAACGCCTCCTGTACCCGTCGCACATTACGATACGCATGTTGTTCCTCGATTTGCGCGAAACTACGGATTAAAATTAGCGATAGACTGGCGTAAAGGACACCGATTAAACCCGCAAGGGTGAGACCAATCAGGAGTAGGGTTTTCTGGCGCAGGCTCATAAGTTCAGCAGGGGAGTGGCGGACAAAGGATAAGCTGGGGGAGATGTGAGCTGGTCAGTTATTTCTGCCATGCTGCATTAGGGAGTCGTTCTTTCTCCCTACAAAGTAAAGTACAACAATTCAAGGCGATAAAGGAAGAAATTCCGGTAAGGCGTCAGGACTCACTTTATTTCCGCCACGCTGAACCCATTATGGGTAGGTTACTACAGACATCTGAATAAAAGCCTATTTTCTGACTGAAGTATCCACCTAAGCCAGACGATTAATTCGAGTCAGATGGAGGATGTCTATTGCTTAAGGCATATTTTTTTAGGTGTACGGTTTAGTCAATTCAAAACAATCTCTACAGTCCTACAACTTATCAACAGAGTCAGACGGCAACCCTCAACAAGGTGATAAGCCGTGGAATTCTGCACCCGACTTTAAGTATGTAGCTAACCCCACAGCTAGTCATTCTTAGAGACAATTGGATCAGGTTCTAAGTAGCTTGGCGTCGCTATTAAAATGGTGAATGTCTAGGTTGGGTTGACGCCAGTAAACCCAACTTACAGCAGTTTTCAAGTTAATAGACTACAGACGATGATTGCGCTGAAAAGCAAGCCGATACAATTTTGTATTCCATAAACTGAAGTTCCCCAAACCAAAAAATCAAAACTGCCTCACCGTGCGGCTTTCCGCGATTTTTTAGCCGCCCTACTTATGTACAATCGCTGAAATCTTGATGTGGAGTGGGTTTCAGCCGATCTCTTGTCATATTGCAAAAATACCGCGTTGGCGGAGCCTGTTCCGAAGGAACGTATCGCGGTATTTTTGCAAGGTCTACATGGGTACAGTTTTGGAGGGTTTGAGCGCTAAAACCACCACGGAATAAGGATTTAGCCTGGGTATAGTACATCCGCACGGCAGGAACTTCAGTCTAATTGGCTCAAACGTTTGCTTAGTCGGAGTTTCGGCTTCTATCCTCAATCGGGATGGGGGGAACTTCAGTAGGGTGATTTGCCGGACATCATATTACTTCTTTGACTGCAACTTGGTATAAACCCGCCCCGGTCAAATTGCAAAATTGAGTCAACCCGAGAACTCCCCTATCTCCGCGACAAAGGACGAATGACAAATGACAAATGACAAATGACAAATGACAAATGACAAATGACAAATGACAAATCATTGACAGCGATCGCAGACTCCATGCACCGTCACCTCATAGCTTTCAGCTTGCATACCGGGCGGTAGGCGGTTTAAGTCAATGCTTTCAAATGTATCCCAAGGAATATCTTTAATCGCACCGCAACAGCGACAACGAAAATGATGGTGGCGATCAACATTCGCATCGTAACGACAGACACCTTCCTCTAATAAAACTTCCCGCACCAGTCCCACTTCCCGCAGTGCTTGTAGCGCACTGTATACAGTCGCTTGAGAAGATGTTGGCGCTTGGTGATTGAGATCGCTGAGGATTTGATCTGCCGTCGGGTGATCAAAACGAGTCAGCAAATTGGCATAGACAGAAAATCGCTGTGGGGTAACCCTCAACCCCTTGGATTTCAAGACTTTAATCAGGTTTTCTGCTTGCTGCTGCATGGTATTCACCGTTTTTATAAGCAGTTCTTTAATTATAACACTCTTTTTTAGGAGTTATACTTGTCTAGCAGCTAGACTAAAAAATAAGTATTTATTACTATTGACTCATTCTTAAATCAGAATTATTCTGAATTATAGTTAGATATAGCTAAAGCAAACAAAAATCTAGTCGTCTGTAAAACGAGGTAAATATGGCTGTTATTGATCGTGTACCCGACGCTGTGTTCAAGACTCGCGTGCGTGATGAGTCTGTAGGGGGTTCAAATCCCTACCGTTGGCAAGATCGGACAACGCAGGAAATCTTTGGTGACAAAAAAGTTGTTGTATTTTCCTTACCGGGTGCGTTTACACCCACCTGCTCGTCCAACCACCTGCCTCGCTATGAAGAACTCTATGATGAGTTCAAGGCGCAGGGTATCGATGAAATCATTTGCCTGTCGGTGAATGATGCGTTTGTTATGTTCCAGTGGGGTAAGCAGCAAGGGGCAAAGAATGTGTTATTGCTCCCCGATGGTAATGGCGAGTTTACCCGCAAGATGGGAATGCTAGTCGATAAGTCCAACCTCGGTTTCGGAATGCGTTCCTGGCGCTATTCGATGCTGGTGAACGACGGCAAGATTGAAAAATTCTTTGCAGAACCGGGTTATAGCGACAACTGCCCAGATGACCCATTTGAAGTGTCTGATGCAGATACGATGCTCGCTTCCCTGAAGGGACAAGAACCCGCAGGTGTCTCTGAGCCGCGTCTGGCATTTGTTGGTTAATTTGAACTACCATCTGTGGGGACACGACATGTCGTGTCCCCACTGTTTGTGTTGTGGGTGATGGTGTTGGGTGTCCTCTTGCTGTCTCAACCAGAACAGGACTTACAAAACTACACCACATATCGCGGCAATGGTGCGTTACGCTACGCTAACGCACCCTACATATAGAGGTTTTGCGTAAGTCCTACAGAAGACACCCGGTTCAATTAGATGAATAACTCAAAGACTTGTCGGCAGAACTGTTTGAGCTTGTCACTCACCTCCGGCGCAGGCTGATAATTACCGACACATTGCCAGTTTTCAACCGTCGAAAGTCGCCAAGCTTCTCCTTGATGATTAAATCCTGCGGCATCTAAGCCGATCAAGCGATGAGACTCTTCTAAGGGATCTTGGTAAAACCGAATTTGTAGTAAGATGCTGCGGCTTTGTAACTTTCTACTCCACCCAGGAAAGTGAAAACCGATATCGATTGAGTCAGGATCAACTAGATTGCGAGTATCGGGGTCATTTTGCCAAGGTTTCAAGTCCGCCTTGGCATCGGGAAACTGGGACTTAAACAAGTTGACTATAGCGGCAATTTTGGTGGTTACCTCTAAACCATTGGCTTGTTCCGCAGCATTCATGATTAAATCTCCTATGGTTAACGCTTATTTACAAGATTGCTTCATTATTTATTACAATTAGCGAGTCTGTTGGCTATCTGTTTAGCAGACAAGGGATATGTTGTGATTTGTTGACAATTTCCGGAGATCGGAAATTACCAAGAAAACTTGCTCAAACGTCTACAGGGCGGTAAGCTCAAAGCACGGTCAAGGTGTAGGAAATAACAGTGTCCATTCAGGAAAACTCAATTCAGGTCGGGTCGCTAGAGTGGTTTTATCGGGAAGCCACCCCGGTTAATCCCAGCACACAACCCCCTGTTCTGCTGCTTCATGGTTTGCCATCCCAGAGTTACTCATGGTCAGCGCTAATGCCCGATTTAGCCGAAAAAGGGTTTCGAGCGATCGCGCCAGACTGGATTGGTGCGGGTTTCTCTGCTAAACCAGACCGTCGTAAGTTTGCCTATACGCCAGATGCTTTTATTAAAGCCTTAGCAGAATTTATCCAACATCTGCAAATCGAGCGATTTTATCTGGTTGTCCAAGGGTTTCTGGGTTCAGTGGGACTCCAATACGCTTTGCGTTACCCCGATCAGGTTGAACGGTTAGCCATTCTCAACACCCCTGTCTCATCAGCGAGTCAGTTACCGTGGAAGATCAAGCAATTGGGCTTACCCTTGGTCGGTGATATGTTGACCCAAGACCCGTTGTTGGTTGATCGCACCTTAGAAGGCGGTAGTGGCTATCGCGTGTCTGATAAAGATTTAGATGTATATCGCCGTCCCTTTCTCAGCAGTTCTGATGCAGGACGAAGTTTACTAATGACGGTTAAAAACCTGCAAATTAAATCCTCTATGGCAGAAATCGAAGCCGGGTTTCGCAACTGGAATCAACCCACATTGATTCTTTGGGGGATAAAAGATCCGTGGCTTCCCTTGGTTCAAGTTCAAGAATTTGCCAAAATGATCAAGAATGTCGAATTGGTAGAACTAGAAGAAGCTGGACATTATCCCCAAGACCATTGGTCTGAGAAGGTGAGTAATAATCTGCTGCTGTTTCTACGCCGTCAAGCCGTGTAAAGAGAGGAGTTGGGGGAAGCTGAGGGAGCTGAGGGAGCTGAGGGAGATGAGGGAGATGAGGAAGTTAACTAAAAACTCTACCTTACCTGTTCCCTATTCCCTGTTCCTTGTTCCCTCCCCTCACCACAGGGCTTATTCAGCAGCCCCTGCCTATACCCAATTTAAATGCATGACAGCTTATTGTTGCTAAGTACTGGACTTTAGACTACGACAAATCAACCCAGCTATAATCCGAAGCTGAGAAAGAAAGAAAATTCCTTAAAATTTAAAGATTAAGAGGCTGTTTGTGTCGGTTTTTTGTATCGTAATTTACCTTTTTTGACCAAGGGATAACGTGTTCTTTTAGTACGCTTGTTCCCCTCAGTCCAACCGGGAGACTTTCCACGGAGTTTGGGAGCCACAGCAGGTGTACCAATCAAGGCGTAAAAGTAATGAAATTGACTGAGCTACCCAACAAGCGAGTCAAATTTTGAATGGGTTTTTGCCATGGGAGATGATACTGTGCGACTAAATCTTTGGCTAACCATAACTCCCAAGTCATAATTGGCATTAAATCGCTCCACCGTTCACATTGATGGGGAGTGCTAAGTTGAGGAACTGTCCAATGTAGTCGCTGCTTCAAAAAGCGATACCAATGATCAACCGCAAATCGGCGCAAATATTTGCGCCAAATCCTCTCAAGAGGAGGCATGGACTGACCAACCCACACTAACCATAAAGGTTTAGACTTAGACTGTGATGATGTAAGATTGAGTCGTTCAACTAAAATTAACTGCATTGGAGTTGAAGCACTGCCCGAAAAGTGTAGATCTTGCCACCAACGGACTCGAAGTTGCCCCAGTTTGGCATCCTCAACCTCAATAGTTTCAGTAGCTTCCCACCAAGTTGAAGGATCATTGAGCTTAAATTTTTGACCGTGTTTTCTCGGTCGTCCCTTGCCTGTATATAGATACTGCTGGCGAATCAGGGGTCAGACCCCTCACCCCGCTGCTCTATTCCTTCACGTCCATTCATGGTTCACGCTGAGAGGAACCCGTCAGCTTGCGCCCTAGAGCGTCGGTCAACTAATAGTAAAGAGCCTGATTTTCCGTTGAGAATGAGTACCAGAATGACCGTTTTGCGTTATAGCTGGGATTACGCTTACTGGCGCTCTAGAATGAGGCATTAATTAAGGTAAGGTGTCACGCATTTAAATTGGGAATGGGTAGGGAACAATATGGGGAGCCTGACAACGATTTTGCCGTAGAAACCTTGACATAGTGTTAATTCAACTCCCTAAGAATGTCTGTTCCCAATAATGGCGCGATCGCGAATACCAAGCTGTGGGCTACTTATGTATGTTTGGGGATGAACGCTAAAACTATTACGGCATAAAGCTTAACGCTGGATTTAGTATATTTGTACGGAAATACTTCAGTTTAGGGCGCATCTAAACCACCCTAAAATTGAGGCGTATAAATTGTGTTCCTCACTCCGCATTGATAAATATATAGATCGATCTATATATTTAATTTATTCAAAATAGCTAAGATTGATTAAGCGTACTGCCTGCGTAGGCGGGCAAATGAACTTATCCGAGTTTGAGCTTTTAACACTCCATTTGACTGGGCAAAAAAACGAGCTAAATTCATAGCACAAGCTGTAGCAATATGCTGTAAATGAGTTTTAGCCTGAAGTTCCCCCAGCCAAAAAATCAAAACTGCCTCACCGTGCGGCTTTCCGCGATTTTTTAGCCGCCCTACTTATGTACAATCGCTGAAACCTTGATGTAGCGTGGGTTTCAACCGATCTCTTGTCATATTGCAAAAATACCGCGTTGGCGGAGCCTGTTCCGAAGGAACGTATCGCGGTATTTTTGCAA
>NZ_JAVJTO010000160.1:0-16310 GCF_040220235.1 Coleofasciculus sp. B1-GNL1-01 | reverse complement strand
CCTGTCACGGCGTTAGTGGATACCGACGCTTCGAGACTTCCGATCACAGCCGCAATCTTTGGCTCTTTGGACTGGTGTCATTAGGAGAGGGGTTTCATAACAACCATCATTACGATCCTAGCTCGGCGCGTCACGGATTTGTCTGGTGGGAAATTGATATAGCCTGGTACATTTTGAACGGTTTGAATTGGTTCGGTTTGGTGTGGGATATTAAAACTCCAAGGCAATGGAAAAGAAATCAATCACTCAATGAAAAAATGAACAAAAAATATTTCATTCAGGTAGAAACCCAAAGCCCCGACTGATGAATGAAGTTTTTCGACATACATAACATATTGGAGAAGTAAACTATGACAGAATTGATCATATCTGGTTTAACAATTTTTTGTCTAGAGAGCATTTTAATCGGGCTGCTAATGCTAATGCCGCGATTGGGTTCCCTGGGTAAAAATATTTCTGAGGCTTGCACTAAAGCACCCACACTCGATCTGGTTGTTTCGGCTCTGACTTGGCTTCCCTGGCTTTTCTGTGGCGTATTTGCTGGATGGTGGGGTTTTACAGGGGCGCTGGTGGCACAGATCGGGGTAATGCAATTGTGGATTTATGGTCATGAATTATTCCACACAGATGCAGCCCGAGACGGTCGAATCGTTAGTTACCTCAACCAGCGATTTGGTTGGTGGCGCAACCATTTGGGATTGTGGGTAACCGCGATGGCTCTGCCCGCATTTTTTGCCATTCGCTTTGCTCAATTATTTGTCTACCCATTCCTTACCTTTTTGCTTGGATTTCCCAATTACAAACATAGCGATTGGATCAATGTGAGTCGCCAGAAATTTGAAGGTTTAGTCGGACACGATCTAATTTGGTGTTTATACTGCGATTGGATGACTGGCGTGTATTCTCTGGGTGCTGAAATGCTGCGAAATGTGGAATCCTTTTGGTGTCCAATCCGCTTTTACCACGACAAGAAATGCGAAAACTGCAAGATTGATTTCCCAGATATTGAACGGGGTTGGGTTGCTGCCGATGGGACGATGAAGGATGTGGTTCAAACCTTGCACGAACATATGCCTGAAAATCACAGTTGGTCGTGGTTTGGTCACCCAGAGCGGCAGCGCGATCAAGGGAGAAAAGCCACAAAGGTATTACCAAGTGTAAAATAGATAACTTCGCCTAAAACAGCACTCTGCTCGGCTCTCCCGTACTTGTGGCGATAACGCCAGCTTATAATTTAGCCAGATCAAGCTTTTTAGCCTGGATTTATCAGGAATTTTGTAGAATCAACTACTTTTTTCACCAAGCATCCGGGAGAGCCAGGAGTCTCAACTCAAATTCACTGTGCTAAGCAGAAACGCTTGCACTTTCTCTAATTGTCGTTTTAAGGATTCGAGTCGCTCATTTGCTTTGACTAAGGTTTTTTCCCGCGCCTGTTGCTCTAATTGGGCGGCGATTTGGGGAATGAGTCGCACACCAATATTCGCACTCGTACCCTTAAGCCGATGGGCTTGTTGCTCAAGCATCTGGAAATCTTTCATCTGGAGAGCGTGATACATTTGTTCAAGTCTCGGTTGAGCATGTTTAATAAAGGCTTGTATGAGTTGCTTTTGCAGGATGATTTGACCTCTGGAGATCACCTCTAGACGTTCTGTATCGAATAACGTGTGATCAAGGTAGAAGCCTGTAGACGCCAAACGACTCGAATTAATTGCTGCTTCCCCAGCTTCCCCAGCTCCCCCAGCTCCCCCAGCTCCCCCAGACTTTGCCCAACGTTCGATCATTGCCTGTAAGGTATCTTGATCAAAGGGTTTACTGAGAAAGTCATCCATCCCCACCGCCAAACATTTTTCGCGATCGCTCTCTAAGGCACTAGCGGTTAAAGCAATGACAATCGTATGCCGATTTGACCCTTCTTGGCGTCGTAATTCACGAGTCGCTTCATAGCCATCCAAGACAGGCATCTGACAATCCATAAACACAATATCGTAAGATTGGGCTTGTAATTTCGCCAAAGCCTCTGACCCGTTACTGGCGCACTCAGGCTGATACCCTAGCATTTGCAACTGGTTGACGATCACCGTTTGATTGATGGGATGATCATCAACCAGTAAAATCTTCAAGTGGGATGAATCATTCAGATGAGTGGGTTGATGGATAGGGGTTTGCCAAGTCTCCAAATCTACCTCAGGCGTCACCGCAGCCAATAAACTCTCCCATAGCTGTGACGCTTTCATCGGTTTAGTCAGATACCCCAAAATCTCCATCGATTCCAACTCTTGCACCGTATCAAGCTGATGCATTGTTGTGATCACAATCAATTTAGTGGACGCCAAACTGGGATTACAGCGAATCATCGGCACAATTGACTCCCCCTGACTTCCAGGGAGTTGCAAATCCAGAATCGCCACATCATAGGGATGACATTGGCTCACCGCATTCCGTAAAGCATCCATGGTACTGGTACTATCCGTGGCTTCATCAATCTGCATCCCCCAGGCTTCCAGATGCGATCGCACGGTTTGGCGAGTTGTGGCATTTTCGGCGGTGACTAAGAGTTTGAGTTGGCGTAGTGCTAAGGGAACCGCTTGGGCGGGTGGTAAGGGTTGCATCTTAACGGGTACAGTAAACCAAAATCTTGATCCTTGACCCACCTTACTCTCAACCCCAATTTTACCCCCCAGCAACTCAACCAATTGCTGACAAATCACCAATCCCAAACCCGTTCCCCCATAGCGCCGTGTTGTTGAAGCCTCGACTTGGGAAAATGCTTGAAACAATTTGGATTGATCAGCCGCGCTAATACCAATTCCGGTATCGGTGACGGAAAATTGCAAGGTAACTGAAGATTGAGATAACGTATCTGTGGGTTGATGCTCACTGACCGCTACCCGCACCACCACTTCCCCTGCATCGGTAAACTTAATCGCATTACCGACCAAATTCAACAAAATCTGACGTAAACGTCCCGGATCACTCTGTAACTGTCGCGGAACATTGGGTTCAACCAGGATAGCTAATTCTAACCCCTTTGTCTCTGCCTGTACCGCTAAGACATCAATCACAGAATCCAAGCAACGTTCTAAGCTAAAGTCGATCTGCTCCAAAGCCATTTTTCCGGCTTCGAGTTTAGAAACATCAAGAATATCATTAATCACCGTAAGCAGATGTTTAGCACAGCTTTCGATCGTGCGCGTGTAATTCAGTTGTTGAGGGTTCAGATCAGTTTGCAAGAGTAACCGCATCATCCCTAAAACCCCATTAATCGGGGTGCGGATTTCATGACTCATATTTGCCAGAAATTTAGACTTGAGCCGTGCCGTTGCTAAAGCCGCTTCTCGCGCTTCTACTAACTCATTAATCGGAAAACAGGCAAGCACAATTCCGCCAACGTCCCCCGTTGAGGTATACCAAGGATGAATCGCCCAATGTTCATAAATTGTCGTACCATCAGCCCGTTGCCAGACATCTTCATTCTTGGTAATAATCTCTCCCTGTAACGCCCGTTGATGAGCTTCTCGCCACGGTTGGGGTAGCTCCGGGAATATATCATAGTGACACCGATTGATCAGGGATTGTTCGTCTAAGCCATAAACCGTGAGCCACTGTTGAGAATGAGCTAAATAGCGCATTTGCCGATCAAACATTGCCATCGCCACAGGTGCAACGGTAATAATTTGTCGGAGTTGCTGGCGTTCTTGTTCCAAATTTTGATTGAGTTGCTGTAGCTGGGTGGTTCGTTCCTCAACGCGATGTTCTAATTCCACATTGACTTGCTTCAGTGCCGTTTCCGCTTGCTTGCGACTGGTAATATCCAGAGCCAAGGATAAAATTGAGACTAAATTATCGGCGTCATCGCGCAGTGCTGAATTGTACCATTCGCAATCAATGACTGAACCCTCTTTGGTGTAGTTACGATTACAACAAATAGAGCGAGGTGTACTACCATCAAGTAAATTCGTCATCACCACATTAACGGCATCCCTATCTTCAGTAAATACCAGTTGCAACTCATCAATCTGCCGACCTAAGGCTTCCTCAGCCTTCCAGCCAAAGATTTGTTCAGCCTGTTGGGACCAGCGTTGCACTCGATGGTGACTATCCCATTCAATCACCGCCAAGGGAGAATTTTCTACATGAAAGGTGAGGCGTTGTAGAGTATGCTGTAATTCTGTTTCTGCTGTTTTGCGTTCTCTGATTTCTTGTTCGAGTTGAGCCGGACTGGGTAATGCTAGGGCTTTGGGAATTAATTGCACCAGCAGTACGGCTGTAGCCAGGGAAACGATCGCGGTGATTGCTTTGATGAGTCCACTCAGCCAGTAATCGGGATGCCATAGCGTCCACACGCTCATAATATGGGTTGTACCACAGGCTAAGATAAAGGCACTAAATAACCAAAATATCCAGTCAAAGGGCAGATCCTGTCGCTTGCGGACGAAGTAAACTAAGGTTACCGGAATCGAATAGTAAGCGAGTCCAGTTAACGAATCGGACAATAGATGAAGCCATACCAGTCCTGGCTGCCAAAGATAACAATGTCCATGGGGAATATAGTTCGCCAAGACTGTCCACATTATGAACCCTCCCTTTTGGGTGTTGTGATGCTGGGTATTTGACGTTCATTGCTCATTGTTCATGGTAATGAACAACGGGCGATGAACCATTAATAATTTAATAGTTGATAATAATTGATAATGGCTTACGCGGAACGTTTTACTTGTTGCTCTCTAACTAACGTCAGACTGACCCAAGATCCGCGATCGCTATAGCGGCGAATCAGTCGTTGGCGTAGGGTGGGTTCGACTAACCAACCGACTTCTAAGACGAAACTGTGACCGGATTTAATCGTTAATGGACAGTTAGAAGACGCGCCATCGGGGAGAAGTACGACCTGAACGGGTAATCCACCGTCCTGGAAATAGAGCATCTCTCCGTCGATTCTAGCACTGGAGGTTAGGGTCTGAACGGATGCACCGACGCCAAAGGTTAGTTGTTGGATGAGGCGATTACTGTCTTGGCGTTCAATCGTGAGTTTAGTGGAATAGGTATCCGGCGATCGCAAGTCGGGATAGAGGGTAATCGCTTCACCTTGCCATTCTCCCAGGAGTTGATCAACGGTTAGAGGGGGACGTTCTGGGGTATCAGTTCCGGCGCGTTTTTCTCGTATTAAAGTTAACTGAGACAGTTGAGCGTCTTTATTGTAGAGTTGCACTAACCGTAGGCGGCGATTTCCAGCAATTAAGCCCAATTCAGCCCCAAATTCGGAAAAAGGACCCCACTGCATTGAGCCTTGAGAGAATGCGCCCGTCTCAAAAAATAGCACACTTCTGGCTAAGGTACTGTATTCTAAGACCGTTTCCTCGACAGCGCGATCGGGGGGATAACGGCGAATCACCTGGCGCACCGTTTTATTTTGATTGAGTCCCTCCAAGCTGACAACCGTCGGTGTATCCGTCAACACCTCGACTCCGCTCGGTGTCAACGGTTCTCCTTGTGGCGAGAAGCGGGTAAACGAACCTTGCCATTCGCCTAAATTTTGTAGTAAACAGTCCCATTGCGATCGCATTGTTATTCATTCAAAACTCGTTCATTGGGTTGGGGCGGGTTTAGTAACATCTGGGTGAGAAAAAACGATAGTCGTGAAACCCGCCCCTACAGACGCTTTTGGCATCACGTCTCTACAGGTTTTAACTCGACGCACTGGTATAAAACCGTAGGGCAAACCGCCAAAAGATCCCGGATGCTAACAGTAATCCTAATGCCAGAATCGCCGCACCCACCACCCAGACGAACTCACCGCGACCTAATATTACCTCGGCGGGTATCGTCGTTAAGAACGCCACAGGGACAACAAAGGTAAAGAAAAATCGATAAACGGTGGGATAAGCCACCATCGGAAAACGCCCTGCTTCCAACAACCCGCGCAGCACTTCAGTCACATTATAAATTTTGACAAACCAAATACTCGTGGCTCCCAGTATAAACCAGAGGCTGTAAAGACTGATCAGACCAAACACCAGGGGAACAGCGCCCAAAAGGTAATCAACCCCACTGATGTTAAGGCGTTTACCTGCATAAGCTAGGAGGATTCCAGCAAAAATTAAATCAGGCAATCCCCAAGGCGACAGGGTGCGAGATGACAGCCAAAACTGGGAACTAATCGGCTTAAGTAAGATAAAGTCAAGCGTACCCTGCTGGACATGCTGGACAATGCGATTGAGATTAGGACTCAGCAGCGTCGCCGCAAACCCTTGGAGAAGGGTAAAAATCCCCAGAATCACTAAAGCTTCTTCCCAACTCCAGCCCTGAAAGGTGTAGCCCGTGCGGTAAAACAAAAATAACCCAAATAAACTGCCTACTAAGTTTCCGAGACTGCTTAAGGCAGCAATCAGAAAGTTGAGGCGATACTCGAGTTCAGCGGCGAGAGCAGTCCTCCAGAACAACTGGAGTACGTTCAGATATCGTTTCATCTTGATTAAGATAGCAGAAATCACCGCTGATGATGGCGGTTAGGTAGAGCAAAATTGTGACAAAATGTAAATTAAACCGTGAGGATCTCCCATGAGAAAAATTTTAGTGATTGAAGACGAAAGCTTAATTCGAGATAATCTCTTAGAACTACTGGAAATTGAAGGATTTGATGCCATCGGAGCAGACAATGGTCAGGCTGGGGTGGAAATAGCCAAAGAGTTTCATCCGGATGTAATTTTGTGTGATGTGATGATGCCTAAACTGGATGGTTATGGCGTTTTAGAGGCATTGCGTCAAGATCCTAACACGGCTGACACTAAATTTGTCTTTCTTACCGCCAGTGCCGATCAAATTAATCTGATGAAAATTAGGGGGTTAGGCATTGATCATATTCTCAAACCCTTTAATGTGGATAAATTCTTGACATTGCTGGAGCATCAAAATAGTTAAATAACGTAGCTAAAACAGCCGCCAATGCAGAACGCCTAACTGAGATAATTCATGACTGGATCGATTGTGGCGTTCAGACCTACTATTTTCTAGTCCTTTTCTTCCTTGTCCTATCTATCTACGCCGATTAACCGCAACTGAGAGTGAATTCCCCAAGAAGCTAGCGTTCCGATCAAAATGCAACCATTGGCGCAAACGACGCCTTGGCGTTCATAATGTTCAGTAGAGTTCAAGGAATTTTTTGTGTCTCAAAAACGCAGGGTTTGGGTGATAGTCGTGTTAGTGCTAGCCGTGCTGGCATTTGTGGGTATATCGACGATTCCGCTGTTAAGGAGTGTTGTAGAGAGCAATCAGCCGTCTGCTGTCGCCACACCGAATGCCCAACCCAGCCTATCCACAGAACAGCAAGATCAACTCGAAGAACAAGCTAAAGGGTACGAACTGGTTTTACAGCGAGAACCGCAAAATCAAACCGCGTTGCGGGGACTATTAGAGGCAAAATTGCGCCTAGGTGATGTTGAAGGCGCGATCGCACCGTTAGAAACCTTAGCTGAACTGAATCCCGACCAAGCCGAATATGGGGTATTGCTAGCTCAGGCGAGAGAACAAACTGGCGATCGCGAAGGTGCAGCCCAAGCTTACCGTCAAATTTTAGCCTCACAGCCCGGAGATATCAATGCCTTAAAAGGATTAGCGGCTTTGTATATTCAGCAAAACCGTCCAGAAGCGGCGATTGGTTTATTGCAAGAGACAATTAAAAACGCTGGACAACAGAATCAGACTCAACCGGGTAGAGTGGATGTGAGTTCTGTCAAATTGTTGTTAGGAGAAGTCTACCTGAGTCAACAGCGGTTTACTGAAGCCCTCACCATTTATGATGAACTGATCGAAGAAAATCCCCAAGATTTTCGCCCGGTATTGGCTAAAGCCCTAATTCTCCGCCAACAAGGGAAAACCGAAGAAGCCAAGCCTCTATTTACCACAGCGGTTTCTCTCGCACCGCAGGAGTACAAAGATCAAGTCAAGCAACTTGCCACATTAAGCGAACAGCCTACACCTCCACCAACCGCATCCCCTGATAATAACGAGACACCTGATTTTCCCGAACCGCTTCCGGAAGGGGATGAAAATCCTGAACAGTAGGGTTTGGTAACAGTAACAGTAGGGTTTGGCAACCCAACCCCTACATTGGTTGCCATTTCAATTACCATAGCGATAACGGAGGCTTTTGTGTGGCAGGTATCAGACAATGGTGCGATTAAAATGGTGGCAGTGGATCGTATTGGCAATGCCGATCGCGTCCATGATTATCTTCTTACTCTTATCTGCGGGTTGGCAAATCCATGAGTGGGGAATTAATTGGATCTGGGGTATCTTTATCCTGATCTTCGCCGGATGGCGTTGGCTGCTAGTAAAATGGACGCGGACAACCGTTGATCAGGTAGAAGCAGCGGTAGCGGAGGTTAGCGATCAACTCGAGGCTACCACCGAAGAAACAACTGCCTTACCCGCCACAGATGAGGCGACTCAAAACGCCGAAGCCGCCCTGCAAACGGTGCTGAAAAAAGCACAGGATGATCCGCCCATCTGGGAAGACTGGCAAACCTTTTGGCAACGATGTCAGGAACTTGTGATCGCCATCGCCCATATCTATCAGCCGGAGGCGAAATATCCCTTACTCAATATCTACATTCCCCAAGCTTATGGGCTGATTCGGGGGACGGTGGATGACTTAGATCAGTGGATGCAGAAGTTATCGCCAGCGTTGAGTCAGGTGACAGTGGGACAGGGATTGCAAGCCTACGAAGTGTACCAGAAACTCGAACCCTCCGCCCGCAAACTCTGGCAAGCGTGGAGTTGGGCGCAGTGGGTAGTCAATCCGGTGGCGGCGCTAGCCAAACAAGCGAGTAAGCGTTCGAGTAACCAAGCTACCCAGCAACTGTTGATGAATTTGGCACAGATGCTGCGCGAAGCGGCGTTAAAGAATTTATCTCGACAAGCGATCGCGCTGTATAGTGGCAGTACCCCACCGGGTTCAACAACCGTCTCCCCACCCAAACCGCAACTCCCCCAGGTAAAAACCCAAACCCTGCGCGATATCCTCGAACAAGCTGAACCTGTAGAAGCGGTTGAACAAAAGCCCGTGAGTATTTTGCTGGTGGGGCGTACTGGATCGGGTAAAAGTAGCCTAATTAATACATTATTTCAGGCAGAACGCGCCGAAGTCGATGTCTTACCCAGTACCGATCGCATCCAAAATTACCACTGGCAAACTTCAACTGGAGAAACCCTGACGCTGTGGGATACGCCGGGATATGAACAAGTCAACCGATCCGATTTGCGGGACTTGGTACTCGATTATGCCACGAACGCCGATTTACTGCTACTGGTAACCCCCGCCCTCGATCCGGCGCTACATATTGATGCGGAGTTTCTCAAGGAAATCCAAGCAGATATTGAAGACTTACCCACCATTACAATCGTCACCCAAGTCGATCGCCTGCGCCCGATCCGGGAATGGCAACCCCCTTATGATTGGCAATGGGGTGAACGAACCAAAGAAAAAGCGATTCGGGAAGCGACAGAATATCGCGCCGAAAGTTTAGGGGAATGGTGCGATCGCGTGTTACCTGTGGTGACGGCGGATGGGAAAACCGGGCGCACCCCTTGGAATATCGAGGCGCTATCATTAGCATTAGTTGACGCGATCGCACCTGCCAAACAACTGCGTCTTGCCCGCTTTTTGCGAAACCGAGAAGCCCGTACAGCGGAAGCGGCTAAAATTATTGACCACTATACGTTTCAGATGGCAACGACTCAGGGGTTGACAGCGTTTCTGAAAAGTCCGGTGCTACAGTTTGTATCCACAGTAACAACCGGATCTCCCACGTTAGCGTTTGCCCTGGCTGAACAAATTCCAGTCGAACAGTTACCCGTAGTCATTGGCAAATTACAGATGGCGTATGACTTATTCTCCTTGTTGAGTGCAGGGGATACTCAGATGCAATTCGACTTGCGATCGCTGTGGTCATTATTGCTGGACAATTCATCTTCACCTGATCGCAATGCGTGGGCATTTGGTCACGCTTTGGTAGAATATTGGACACAGAATATGAGTGTTGAACAATTACGCCAGAAGTTTAAGTTTTATCTAAATCAGCAACTGGACTTTGAACAAAAGGAAACAGCTTGAGCAGATTCCGCCGCGTATCCTACGCTTCTGGAGCTGAAGGGGTGACAAGCAGTCTTACACCCTTGAAAATAAGGCTTTGAGCGATATGAATATCTCCAAAGATAAAGTCTTATAGCACTACGCATTAAGGTTAGGACAATACAATTGGGTGAAAAGGCAACAGGCAACAGGCAATAGGCAACAGGGGAATGTCCTTTCCGTACCCCGTAGGGCTATATTGACATCCTTATTGACAGACGAAGACCACCGGATGAGGTATGGGATTAGCGAAGCGTTGCGCAGGGGGTATGGGGGAGGCGCTCGTCCCCCATCGGGGGGTCTGGGGGGCTGGTCCCCCAGATAAAACTGCTATTTTTGACCCTATCTGTGACGGGAAGAAATTGGCTAAAAGTAGGATAGCTCAACACTTCAGCTAGCTTGTCCCCCCGTGAACTTCTGGAGTTTCGCATCGTGTCCCCTTCCCTACACCCTTACCCTACAATTATCAACCGTAACATGGTATGAATTAAGAAATATCCTGGTCAAACACTTTTGTACCACTCACCTAAATCCGCGATCGCACGATGCCTACCCCTAGTCACCCCCTCCGAAAACCTGAATTTCGTCGCGAACATCGCTTAGGACTCGTCGTGTATGGTGGTGTTTCTCTCGCCATCTATATGAATGGTATCTGCCGCGAATTCTATAATGCTGTACGGGGTCGAGGTATCTATAAACTGATTAAAGCCCTAACAGATGCGGATATTGTTGTTGATATTCTATCCGGAACCTCAGCCGGTGGTATTAATGGCGTGTTACTGAGTTACGCCCTTGCCAATAGCACCAAAGACACAATTGTTGACTTTAAAGAATTTGGGCAAATTTGGCGTGACAGTGGGAATATCCGTGAACTAATGCATCACCCCTCAACCCAGGAAACTCAACGGGAGTCGGTTTTGGATGGTGCTGGGTATTATCAAACAGCCCTAGCCGAAGCGTTTGAAAAAGGCATTTATAATTGCACGGATGCGCCAGATGGCGAGTGGGTATCTGAGTTGAATGAACTCGATTTATTTGTCACCGGAACTGACATCCTGGGACAAATTTACCAGCTATTTGATGATACAGGTCGAGTCATTGAAGTTAAAAATCACCGCCAGATTTTTCACCTCAAGCATCGTCAGGGACGTCACGAACCCTTTAATCCGGATAGTGACCCAGCGGATTTAAGTCGGACGCCAGAACAAACCTATCAATCCCTGGCAAAACTTTGCCGAATTACCTCATGCTTTCCGGTGGCATTTCCAGCGGTTAATGTTGGCTTAAATAACGATGCCAATGACATTGATCAGCGACTGATTCGATGGGGGCAAATGGACAATCGTAATTTACCCGAACAACGACCGCCAGAGGGTTATCAACTCCATTTTATTGATGGTGGGGTGTTAGATAATCGACCCTTTAGTTACACGATTAAAGATATCTATTTTCGCACCGCTAACCGCCCCGTTGATCGCAAGCTGATTTATATTGATCCCAATCCCGATCGCTTCTTGGGAAATCCCAAATTTAATGCCATGGCGAAGCCTAGCACCTGGGATGTGCTTCAGGATGCGTTAGTTGGACTCCCGACGTATGAAAGCATTAGCAACGATTTGGAGTTAATCCAAGCCCAAAACGATAAAATCAGCCGCTATAACAGCATACTCGCTAGTGTGGAAGCACCCGATCCATCAACGCCTGGTATTTCCCACAAAATTACCGTTAGTGAAGAGATTTACCTCCGTAGCCGCTTGATTGGTTTGCGCGATCGCATTCTCCCCCTGATTTTACGCATGGATCGACAGCAAACCACGGCTTCAGGGATTGATAAAAAAGTCATTTTAGAGAAAACCGGACAACGGTTAATTGCGGGTATCACCACCCCAACCGACAGTCAAGATAAAGATATAATTCTTCAACAAGCTAGTCAGCATATTCGTAATCTGGATATAGACTATGCGTTGAGGAAGCATTTCTATATTATTGATAAGCTATTTCAGCAGCTTGAGAAAACAACCGAAATCGATGAATATAATAAGCAGCGATTACTTGTCAGTCGGTTAAACCGACAACTTAAACTGCTCGAAGTAATCCGCTTTACGTTAGATACATTACTCAGTCATCCGCAGGTTAGTGAATCTTTTTACAGTTTACTGGAGCAAAGTTTAGAAAATTCTGATCCGGAATTTCAACAGCAGTGGCGCAAACAAGTTTATGATCGTCTCTTGCGTTTGCACCGCTTTTTCTTTGATGCGGATGGTTTAAATGACCTATCTCCATCCGGCTTAGATCAAAATCGCCTAGAGTTCGTTCCCGCCAACTTTTTTAAGACATTACCCACCGCTGCGGAACAGTTAGGAGTAGAGTCCAACCCGCTTCCCGAAAAACAAAGTAACTGGTTACCGCAAAAACAGATTTCTAGTATTATTGCCCAATTCCAGCAAAAAATTCGCCAACTTGATGATGATCCATCCCTACTCAACCGTATTTGGTCGGATCAAAAATACCAGGATAGCGATCCAGAAAACTGTAGTCAACTGTTTTGCTCCATTCTCCATCAAATTAATCAGGCATCAGAACAATTAATTCAAACCAGTAAACTCAACGCTTATGAGGATATTCTCAATCGTTACCAACAGTTTTGTCACTTAGATCGGGTACTCTATCCCTTTGAATATTTAACCAATCTTTCTGAAAAAGATATAATTGAGACAATTCGCTTTAGTCCAGATGATGCTCAGCTAGGGTTAGGGAAGGGAAAAACCTTAGATGATAAATTGGCTGGGGATACATTACAAGCTTTTGGCGGATTTTTTAAGAAATCATGGCGTTCCAATGATATGTTGTGGGGACGATTAGATGGACTCAATCGTCTTATTGAAGCCTTAGTTACTCGTGAATCATTGCAAAATTTTCCAATTTTCTTGGCGCGACAAACCCAAGTACAAGGATGTACAGAAGATGAATACTTAGAACAACTGGTTCAAGACTGTTTCCCCGATTCCACAGCCAACACTCGTCAGAAACTCAAATCCCATCTTCGCTTATTAGCTGATCCAAATCTGTCTGATGCAGCGATGCATATTATTTTAGACGATCTGGTTTTAGAAGGTCATCGCTCAATTTTAATGACCGACTTAGAAACAGTGATTGAAGATGAAATCAGCGAACAACTAACCTGGAATCGCCAACGGGTTAAACCCACTGATCCTGATGATGTGGAACGATTACTTGCTCAACTCGGTGATGAACCACCCAGTTATCAACCCGTTCCAGGTTATTTTGGGAAAACGGTGAATACTCTAGCAGCGGCACAATTAGCCAAAGATGCTATTGGTCGGTTTTATACCCAAGCAAAAGAAGACTTCTTTCGCAATCAATACCGGATTGGTAAAGAAACCATTTTAAAAGATATTCCTGGAATTGTGCTGGCAAATCTTGCTACTCGTGCGGCTTTAATTATGCGAGATATTATAATTACGACTCTAGGAAAACAACGTGCAAATAAACTTCAAGGGCTTTTAAGTTATCAATTTGTGAATAAGTCATTACAACTTGTCTATTGGTGGTTACAATTAAAAAGTCCCACCGCGTTTCAGAGTCCCAATTTTATCGGCAAGCGACCGCTAATATTAGTTCTACAGGTACTACTCCTACTCACTGCCATTATCTGTGTGGTAATTACTGTCTCCAATTCACCTATATCTACCGCCGTCGCCCTCATTGCTACAGTTTTGTTTTGGTTATTAGGGTATGCGTGGAAAAAGTCTTAATTTTCTTATGTCTTATGTCTTATGTCTTATGTTAAAAAGAATAGAGACTTCCATTTTAAAATTCATGTCATGTTATGAGTGCCGATTTTGTAATGCTCTCATTTCCTGCTGCACATCTACAACAATCTGTAACGCCTCATTGAGTAAACGCCCATGTTCCGTCGCTTGGTCGCTAACTTGTAAAGCTGTCAATGCCATGAGGTTATTATCAAACAATTCAGAATTGCATTTGATAAACTTGTCGTTTTCCCTAAGAATTCGCTCAGTCTTTAAGGCTCGAATAATATCGTCACGGGTTAGCCGAAGTGCCTGAATAACTTGTCCCCGATTTGTTAACGCCACACCCGGATTACCAACGGCTTCAATTTTGTCATTAATATCAATGGCTTGAATCACTCGATTAAATCGGTTTACATCTTCAAATAGTCGGATTAAATTCTTGCATTTGCGGCTAATGGCAATTTTGCGAATATCGTTGAAGAATAAGGTGATGGCAAGAATGGAAGGGATAGCAATTAACAACTTAATATGTTCCGGAAAAACCTGGAGAAGTATAAACCCTGTTAGACTAATCAGGATAATAATCAAAAGGGTTTTAGTAATCTCCGCGACGAATTTGGGCAGAGTCGGTGGTTTCAGGACAGTATCAACACTTACTCCACTCAAATGTTTGAGTTCTCCTTTGGTGATTTTGAGTCCCTGTAAGTCAGGTTGCATCGTGGGTATGATAGTTTGACTTTAGCGATCCGGGTTTGGCTTAATCAGTGATACGCCTAGTTGTATCTTTCTCTGTATTAGCACAAATGACTTGATGGGGGAATCGGCGGGTCTTGAATTTCCCGTTCCCTGTTCTCTGTTCCTTTAAACACAGACTTGGTTCTCCCGTATATAATGTGATAAGATTTGCTTATGTGTGGGGCGATTAGCTTGATTTGAATAAAACCTCGCTTAATCGCTTGATTAGTTGGGTTTCCTTTGTCAACCCAACCTACTGGATTGACACAGCTAAAATTGTGGATTAGATGTGACCATTGAATCGGGCGCAAGTCTTTGCACCCCTACGGTTTCGCGGCTAATGGTTAATTCATCAAATAAGGTGTGCCACGCCACTACAAGCATTACACCGTGGGACTTTGGTTTAATTCATAAGACTTTATTATCACCGTAAGTACGGGAGAGCCGATTTAATGGTTAATTTTCGGAATATTACTCAGTGCAGAAGTATCAGTTTGTTCTCCCACAGTTTCCTTTTTGATAACAGCAATTGTTCCAGTTGACTCCATGACAATCGCTTCTACGTTTTGTAAAGAAGCAATTCTGTTTTCACGCACTGCCGCTAATAATTGGACTTGGGTAACCCGTTGCTGTTGCATGGCTTTGTGTAAAAATTGACCTCGAAAGTACAGCAGTGAGGGACTTGCTGTGACTACGTTCTGGAATGGCGATGAGCGAACCGTTAGCCATGAAACCACGTATTGTAAGGAAAGTAGCGTCAAGAATGCAATGACGCTTTCAGCTAACGATACGCCTTTTGCCGTGATTAATCGTCCCAGGGTAGAACCAATCGCAATCGTAACTACAAAATCAAAGGCATTCAACTGAGCTAAGGAGCGTTTGCCAGATATCCGTAGCAATAAGAGTAAACTGATATAGGCTAAGGTTCCGACAACAACGATGCGGATTAACGGTTCAATCCCTCCATAAAAGAAAACAACCTTGTCCATAATAGTAATAATTTATTTAGCGTTATTGAGTTTTAAAATCAGGATCTCAAGCCTTGGAAACTAAACAGTATAACGTTCACCGCAACCTTAAGAACCCACGAATAGACTTCATGCCTGTATATTTTTGCCTAAAGCGCAATTTACCAAATCTAGCCAAAGACATAAACTTGAAATGTCAAAGCCTTTGGCATGTATAGCGCTACGCGCCAGGGAATAGGCAATAGTGAAGTCAAAACCTTACTAAGCTGTCATGCATTTAAATTGGGTATTAGTCGCGAGCAAGATGCAAAGCCTGTGGCATGGCTTCGCTAAAGCCTGCGGCATGGCTTCGCTAAACGCACTACAAGGATTTCGTCATTATGTGCTATACAGCAGTTTGCTCTGCTATGCGGTACATTGTCGATCCCCCTAAATCCCCCTTAAAAAGGGGGACTTTGATCTACTGTACTTTATTACAGCGCAAAGAGCTGTATTGCCAACTTTGATACCAGAAAATAAATTTATTATTTTTTAGCTTAAGTAAGAATCGAGCTTACTGAGTAAATTTCACAACCCGTTTTAACGGGTTTTAGCTTTAAGCCAGAACTTTAGTTCTAGGCTTAATTATGGGAAGCATCCTCTGTAGAAAATTAAACCAAGTCTATGTTTGAATTATTGTTCAGTCAAGTATTTGAATTTTTA
>NZ_JAVJTO010000159.1:0-4023 GCF_040220235.1 Coleofasciculus sp. B1-GNL1-01 | reverse complement strand
AACGTAGTCTCCGACAAAAAATGAAACGGACTGCTATGGATAACGATTATATGATTCGAGTTCTTTCCTCGTGTTTCATTGACTCTACCTTAAATTCCTCTGACTCCTTATGTCAAGCCTAATTTAGATGCTCTTACCCTGTCGCCATCATCGCCCATCACTTCTGTAATTCGAGTTGTCATCGTTCATTCTCTCCTGTAACAGGACTTATGTAGGTACATCATATAGGGTGGCAATGGTGGGTTTCGACTTCGCTCAACCCACCCTACAGATAGAGGCTTTGCATAAGTCCTATGTAAGTTAGTAGTCGGCACGAAGCGTGCCATCAGCTTCATCATTTATAAATACCCGTGTTCGGCGAGGAATTCAGGGGAAATATCGTTCATCGGTAAAGAATTCCCACTAGGGACTTGATGTCCTAATAGTTTCTCAACATACTTGCCTAAAATATCGCTTTCTACGTTCACCCATTGTCCGGGCTGCAAATAACTCAAATTAGTTTGGGCATAACTGTGGGGAATCACGGCTACCTTAAACCAACTCCCCTGGGGGTCACACTCAGCAATGGTCAAACTCACCCCATTAACTGCAATACTTCCCTTCGGCACCAGAAAACGAGCAATGTGACGTTGCCATGATTTTTGTAACGATGCTGGTGCAGTAAAACATAGAATCCAGGAATTGGCTGTTCTGACCGAATCCTGTAGCGAACCAATGCCATCAATGTGACCTGTGACAAAATGTCCGCCAAGTTTATTACCTACCCGTATTGAGGTTTCCAAATTCACATAAGTGGCAGCTTGATGCCGTTGTCCCAAAGTAGTACGGCTTAATGTCTCATCTGATGCTGTTGCTACAAAACCTTGAGATAAAATTTCTTCAACTGTCAAGCAAATCCCATCAACGGCGACACTATCACCAATGGCGAGATCCTGTAGAATTACAGCAGCTTTGTCAGGAAGACAAGATAATTGAAAGCGATCGCCACCTAGGGGTTGCAAGGTTCCTAGTGCTTGAATTAATCCTGTAAACACGCTGTTATCAAAGTAACTGGTCTGGGAACACCGATTATAGAGGCTCCGTGATAAAATGATTTTAGGGGTAGTGAAGGGGAAGTCAAACTGAGGAACTCTTCTGAACTCATTCGTGTTTAGCGATGGGGACTACCCAAATACCGCGTATACATCAAGCCAGAGTTGGCAATATCAACCCTGGAAGCACCGACTTCATCACTTATCAAAACGAGTCTATCTTAAGGTTAGGAGACAAAGCAAGGAGGTGGCAGTTCACCAAAGCGAGGGAGATTAACCACTAGAGATCTATGGGGGACAAGGATAAACGGTTATGTGTTTTTTTCATAAAGTCCCGAAACAAACGTCCTGAGACTGGGGCATACTTGGAGAAGATAATCTTTTTGATCTCTGCCCAATTCAAAGATAGAGGACTGATTTTGGGGTTAATCGGTGAAGTAAGGAAAAAGCTAGTATGCTTGTTCTAGTTTTAATCCATCCAATGTGGCTTGACTGCTTCGCTTTGATGCCCTCGACGCCGACTGTATTCTAGAGGCTAAGCTAATGATTGAAATGAAAGTTGCTGGAATTGCATTAGATGCTGTCACCCGTAGCCCAATCGTGCTGCTGAAAGACTCACTAGAGCGACGCGCTCTGCCGATTTACATTGGACAAGATCAGGCAAAAGCAATTATCAGCGCTTTGGAACGCCAAAAAGCTCCCCGCCCTCTGACACATGATCTGTTTGTGGGTCTCATGGAAACATGGGAGATGAAGTTGGAGCGGATTATTATCCACTCCCTCCAAGATAATACCTTCTATGCGATCCTCTGCGTTCGTCAGGGTGAAGCCAAAAAAGAAATTGATGCTAGACCCAGTGATGCGATCTCGATCGCGCTTCGCACAGATAGTCCAATTTGGGTGATGGAAGAAGTTATCGCTGATGCATCAATACCCGTTGATCGGGATGCGGATGAAGAGGAACGACAGGCTTTCCGAGAGTTTGTCTCGAGCATCCGACCGGAAGACTTTTCCCAGCATAAAGGATTTAAAACGGGCGGTGAAGCTTAGGATGAGAAATGCATTATCGACGGTTTGGGAAAACAAATCTGTGGCTATCCGTGTTTTCCCTGGGAACCATGCGCTGCTTGGCGGGTGAGTCCGATGCTGAGGAAACCATACAGTACGCGATCGCGAATGGGATTAATCACCTAGAAACCGCCCGTAGTTATGGTAAGAGTGAGCCATATTTGGGGAATATCCTCAAAAAATTACCCTTACCCCGAGAACAACTCACGATTACCACCAAGCTACCGCCAACGCCTGATTCTCAGGTCATGGCTCAGTGGATTGATGAATCTTTAGAGCGTCTACAGCTCGACTATCTGGATTGCTTAGCCATTCATGGGATCAACACCTGGGAACATCTGACCTGGGTTGAGTCCCCTACAGGGTGTATGCAGGCAATACAAGACGCCTTAGCAGAGGGTCGGATTAGACACCTTGGCTTTTCCACTCATGCTTCCCTCGAGGTCATATTAGCGGCAATCCAGACCAATTTATTTGAATTTATCAACCTACATTATTACTACGTCTTTCAGCGTCATGCTCCAGCCGTAGCATTAGCGCACCAGAAGGATATGGGGGTATTTATCATATCTCCGGCGGATAAGGGTGGACGATTCTATACTCCCCCAGCGAAACTGGTTGAACTCTGCTATCCCTTTTCGCCACTGGAGTTGAACTATCGTTTTTTATTGAGCGATCGCCGAATTACCACCCTGAGTGTAGGACCTGCTAATCCACAGGAATTGGACGCACCGTTAGCCGTTGCGGATCAAGATGACTCCCTGACTCCCCAGGAAATTGAGGTATTTTCTCGGTTAGAAACCCAAGCTGAGACCGCTTTAGGAACAGATCGCTGTAGCCAATGTTACCAATGTTTGCCCTGTCCGGAAATGATTAATATTCCAGAGGTATTAAGGCTGCGGAATTTGGCTGTAGCTTATGATATGACAGATTACGGGACATACCGCTATGGCATGTTTGAAAATGCGGGTCATTGGTTTGCTGGGGTGAAAGGGAATCGGTGTACAAGCTGTGGTGACTGCTTACCTCGTTGTCCGGAACAACTGGATATTCCTGGTTTGCTAGCTGATACTCATCAACGTCTCAATGGATCTCCTCGGCGTCGGCTGTGGGGATAAATTGGGAGCATCCCAATTTAGCAGGTTAGCTGTTTGAGCTGCGATAAGTGTATCCGAGCCAATATCAAATCAGCTTTTAAAGTCAAATTCGGGTAAACTGGGTATCCAATTCCCTGATTTTAATTGCATCTCTATGGTTCCCATGCCCAGTTACCGCCCCAAACAACTCTCCCTTGGTCCATTAGAGGCAGAAATCTTAGAGATTATTTGGCAACTCGGTTCGGCTACCACAAAAGATGTTCACGAACGAATCTTGGCTGATCCAGACCGAGAGTTAGCCTATGCTTCCGTAACCACGGTATTGCGCCGCCTCACCCAAAAAGGCTGGCTAACGTGCGATCGCCAAGATCGGGCATTTCGTTGGCAACCCTTGCTCTCGCAGGAACAGGCGCGGATGCTGCAAGCCCATGATCAATTGAAGCGATTCCTGGCGGTGGGAAATCCTGATATCATCGCCGCCTTTGCCGACAGTCTCGACCAAGCTAGTCTAGAACAAATCGACGCGATCGCTCAGCGTTTGCAAGCCATCCGCGAAGCGAGGGAGGAACATTCAACAACCCCACGCTACTAACGTAGAGCGTGGGGATTGCAAGACAAATTGCAATTTAAACCGTTGAATACCGCTCTTAGTCTCAGTTTGGTACAGACACCCGGATACAACTCTGGTCCGGATTACCTCTAAAACCTTTTGTCGGGTTGTTGTTAAGCCAAGACATCTTAACTGAGATGGCGGTAAGGGACTACATTTCGACTTATCTCGACTTCGCTCGATACAAGTCGCTCAATGTAAATACTTTTACTCGGAG
>NZ_JAVJTO010000158.1:0-10683 GCF_040220235.1 Coleofasciculus sp. B1-GNL1-01 | reverse complement strand
CTGGCACTTGGGTTAAGGCTTCCAGGAGATTGACCTTCATAGCAAGCAAATGACTCGATTAAACTATGGCTGCAAGATTTAGTTTACGCTAAATTCTGGTCGTCCTAATTTTCTCTCATCACAATGAATTAGCCCTGCCCTACAAGAGGGGGGATGACAAAGGATGCTATCGCTTTTTTGGCACGGGAGAGGGGAGCAAGATAAGATATAGCCGACTACATTTTTGATCATTAATACTTCCGGTTCCCCTTCTCCCTTGATGGGAGAAGGGGTTAGGGGAAGAGGGTGAAAATTGCTTCCCTATAGATACAGTTTAATTCCACAATTAACCAACGGCAAAATCGGTAAACTGCCGCATATAAGGACTATGAAATCCTAATACTATATCCTCCCGATTCACGCCCAATTCCATCAACTCATCGGCTAAATGTGCCTCAGTATTATTAAGCTGTATCCATACCTTACCATCCGGCTTAATATCGATATGCATTGAGCAACTGTGGATTCGTCTGTCGTTGTGCCAACCCACACTCACCACTTGATAATGGTCGCGTTCAGTATCAAAAATTGTTTGTACGTCCACCTGTACGTTTATCGGTTTATAGCTGCCATATTTGGTTAAGACTTGCTGGACGGCTTGACGATATTGTTCTAGTTTATCCATTGCACAATTATTTAGCCTACAAAATTTTAGCTTAAGTCAGTACCATTCAAATTAAGTTTAAATTGATTAGAAATCATGCCACGCCAGCCTCGTCAATTCAAACCTGGATACTCATACCATATCACCGTTCGCTGTAATAATCGTGAGTTTCGTCTCACCCGCTTGGAATGTCGGAAAGTATTACTGTATGCCATCAAAAAATCACAATATAAATACAGGTTTAAAATCCAATAACGCTAATCCTAAATCTGCTGGGATGCAGCAGGGCTATTTTTATGATTTCAGTAATTATGGTATTCATGACAGACTGGGTGATGATGGATTGACGCAATGGCATCCAGCATTTTTATCTTTGGGGAAGACATTAGAGGAATGTGCGGCAAAGTATCGCGGATTCTGCAAAAAATATCGCCCTCAACCAAAACCTGAAAAGCGAAATCATTGGGGAAGTCGGTTGTTAGCGGGATTGAGTGTTAAGGGAAAACCGAAAAAGTCATCGCCAGGACAAATGCTTCTACCTTGGGCGCAGTGGGAAGCGCCGGAGGGGGAAGTACATGAGGTGGCTGACAAATTTGTCTTGGCTAATTGCTTTAATCCCCAGATAGCTTCTTTGGGGTTGGGGCGGTGCCAGGTATGGTCAACGTAGAACTCGCAAGACTTCGTGGATTTTGCCTCTGTTGTAAATTGTTACATTCTGCTGAAACCTTTATATGTTACATTTTACAAGTCTCGACGCGAGAGAAGAAATAACCCCAATCCACAATCCCTCCAAATCATCAACTAATATCCAAGGCCCAAATCCATCCCACACTAACACATGGCACACCCCTGGCAGATGCCCCTGGGGAGCATTTAGGCAAAAGGAAAGGTTCTCTTTTCCCTGTTCACGCCAACCCAACACGTCCGCATACTTGTTGTAGATGTCTCCATCATACACGCCTGGTTGACCCCCTACACTTTGCCAAATTCGCTTTTGCACAGAAAAACCAAAGCGTCCATTACTGTATTTTACCCAGAGACGGTCAATCGTTCGCAGGTCAGTACAAGAAAATTTGTCTATATCTTCTCTTTCAACATTCCGCCACTTTTCTTTGCCGATAACAGCCAACATTTTATCTGCCGTTTCTTCATCTGCTTCTTTCCACTCTCCAGCAGCTAATAAATCTCGCAGTCGGCGGTAATCGATACCACATTCTGAACTCAAATCATCACCCGAATTCTGGGGAATCAATAACCGCAACCATTCCGACACCGATTGAGGACGATTTTCCGGTTGCAGTTCCATCCCCGTCAAAATCCCTTGATTCACCCTATCACTCACGTTAGAATTCAGCGCCTGTGGTGGTTGTAACGAATCCCGCACCACTCGCATAAATGCTGGCGGTGGTACTTTTGTCGTTAGTAAACAATACAGCGTCGCCGCTAACCCATACACATCCGTATATTCTCCCCGATGTGCCTGTTCATCATACTGCTCAATCGGCGCAAAACCGGGTGTGACATGAACACTATGGGTTTGAGTAAGATTAGGGATAAACTCCCTAGCAATGCCAAAATCAATGAGTACCGCTTCTGATACGCCAGAACGCACCATAATATTCTGCGGTTTTAAATCTCGATGTAATAATCCCTTATCATGAACCACCGTCAGTGCTTCCCCAATCTGTTGGATATAGCCTAATGCTTCAGCTTCTGATAAAGGATGGCGATTTCTCACCCGTCGCCATAAGTCTTCCCCCTGGATATATTCCATGGCGATACAGGGGAGTGATTGTTCATGGAAGACATTTTCAATCTGGACAATATGGGGGTGTCTACATACAGCTAATCGGGTAGCTTCCCGCTCAAAATCTCGCTGGTATTTATCGCGAAACTCGATAAAGTCTGGATTTGTCATCACCTCGTCTGTCAGGGTTTTGATGACGAGGGAGTTGCCTTTTCTGTCTTTTACCAGGTAGGTGATACCAAAGCCACCTTGACCGAGTTTGCGTTCAATGACGTAGCGATGACCGTGTAATTGCTGTCCCTTAAGCCAGACCATTGATGATTTTTGCGATAATCCTGTCTTGATTGTGCCACAATCGCTGGATGGAATCAGGATGTCTGTTGATTAGGGGTGTCATGGTTAAGCTATCGCCCCCTCACCCCCAACCCCTCTCCCACGCCGGGGAGAGGGGAGTAAGATAAGACATGGCTAGCTACATTTTCTATTATTAATACTTCCGGTTCCCCTTCTCCCTTGATGGGAGAAGGGGTTAGGGGAAGAGGGTGAAAAATGCTACCATCTAGATATACTGTGATGATATAATTAGCTGACAGCAAAATCGTCAAAATTTTGCATATAATATAATGACAACGTATTGGATAAAGTTAAATTTAAATAAATTATCTACCAGAGAGCATCATTAAAACTGATCACTATAGAATATTAAATTTAATCAATTGAAACAATGCCTCAATACGACCTGTATCATAATGAAGTTAAAAACGCTTTGAGTAAAGATGGCTGGACAATTACCGATGATCCTTACACATTAGACTATAAAGGGCTGCGCTTATATGCAGACTTGGGAGCAGAAAAATTATTAGCAGCAGAGAAAGAAGAACAAAAAATCGCTGTTGAGATTAAAGTCTTTAATAGTCCTTCACAAGTTACGGAACTGCAAAAAGCAATTGGTCAGTATAATATGTATCACAGTATATTAAAGCGTGTTAGCCCTGATCGAAAACTCTTTTTAGCGATTTCAGAGGAAGTGTACAACGATTTTTTCCAAAAACCAGCGATTCAAGATATTATCAGCGATCAAAAGATTCACTTAATTGTTTTTAATCCAGATCAGGAGGTGATTCGCCAATGGCTCAACTAGAACATAAATTAGACCATTACCGAAAAATAATTGCCCAAATTATTCAAAAACATGGTCAATATAAACCCAGCTACGGAGAAATAGAAGCCTTAATTGTCAGTGATGCAATAACCGATAATTATTTATTACTGGATACGGGATGGGATCGAACGGGACGAGTTCATGCTGTGGTGTTTCATCTCAGAATTATTGAAGAAAAAATTTGGATTGAAATCGATGGCACAGAGAAAGGAATTGCCCTGGAATTAATAGAGTTAGGCATTCCTAAAGAAGATATTATCTTAGGTTTTATTCGCCCTCAACACCGCCATCTTACCAATTTTTCGATCGCTTGAAATTCAATAATCTTCTATTGCCTCTGCTTTTAATTGGCGAAATCTCTGTCGTGCTGGAGAAGGATTCTGTTTTTGCTCGTCTCGCTGTTGACGGCAAAACGCTAACCAATCTGCCAAGTAAGCCCTCACTTCTTCGGTGTTGTGTAGATAGTAAAGAATCGTCGCGTAAACCTGTTCTAGGGTAATACTTTCAAATTGTTTGGCGATTTATTCAGGGGTTTTAGCTCTGTAAATATACTCGTAAAGAACGCTTTCAATCCCGATGCGACTGTCCTGAATGCGGATATCATCAGGAGCAAGAAAATTGAAGTAGTCTCGAATTTGCATAATAAGTAGCCTGTCCCATTAGGGGGAATTATTTGGATTAATTCTGAATAACTGAGACGCTACAGTGGTAATGGTGCGTTACGCTACGCTAACACACCCTACATATAGAATTCGTGCGTCCTAAGTGTGGTTGATTTTAGGATTTGCCGCCTGCTAGTCTAGCATAGTCAGTCCGGAAGAAGCCGTCCTATCTTGGTTCAATTTTCCCGAATAAAAACTTCTCCCCATCTCCCTCTCAACCCATCACTGTAATGATGGGTATTCAACCGGACATGATATTAGTTGTACTATTGTGTTTCTGGCTGAATCGGTTGTGAGGTTGGCGTAATCTCAGGTGTAGTTTCCGGCGGTGGTGTTGAGGGTGGCTTGAGCGCTAAAAACCCAGCAATCATACTCAAAATCCCAGCAATTGTGCCAATAATCGTTAACCACATCGTCAAATCCCAATTGCGCCAGGGTTGGGGAAATTGAGGCACAACCCCCAATAAATCCAACCATTCCGGCATCGTTTGGGGGCGTTCTTCCGGGGCTAACGCCATCCCTCGGAGAATCGCCTGATTCGTGCGATCGCTCATTTTGGGATTCTCCTCTTGCGGTGGCTTCAATTTAGCCCTTGCCAAACTGCGATCGCGGACACTGGGCGGTTTTTCTCCGGTTAGTAATTGATACAATGTGGCGGCTAAGGAATACACATCGGTATAAGCGCCGCGTTCGGCATCCACATGATATAACTCCAGGGGTGTAAACCCATCAGCAGTTGTCGGATTAATCGTCGTCAACGGGTGATCAAATCCCACCGCTAACCCAAAATCAATTAACACCGCCTCCCGTTTCCCCTGACGCATCATAATATTCGCAGGTCTAACATCTCGATGCACCAAGTTATTCTCATGCACCACCATCAGCGCTGACCCAATCTGGCGAATATAGCGTAAGGCTTCTTTTTCGGTCAGTCGGTTGGCATGGGTTAAATCTTGTCCCTGAATATACTCCATGACAATACAAACTTGCTGACCTTCTTTAAACGAATCCTTAACCCGAACAATATGGGGGTGTTTGCACTGCGCTAACTTCACCGCCTCTTGCCACAACTTATCCTGAAGCCGATTAAGTTCTGCTGGAGTAAGCTGATTGAGTAACGTATCACTCAGGGTTTTAATCACACAGCGTTGGGACGTGCGATCGCGGGCTAAATAGGTTATCCCAAACCTTCCTGATCCTAACGCTTTCTCAATCGTATATTTGCCACGTTGCAACTGCTGTCCCGCCGACCAAGCCATTGCCGATTATCTCAAATACTGCCTTGATTGTGGCATAAGTCATTCGTCTTATGTCATTCGTCATTCGTCTTATGTCATAAGTAGGTGGACACAATTAAAGTTATTAACCCGTTAAAACGGGACGCGAGCTCTTAGCCCGTAGACGCGGAGCGGCTTCTCTTCGAGTATTTTAATGCAGGGCTGACTAACTTCCGACACCAACGAAACGGGGGTTACTTTATAAAAAAATGTGAAAATATGAAACCCTAGAAGCAATTATTTTGTATCCTATCTCTAGCCGTCTTCAATGAGAACCTAAACCTTAATGAATCCTAGCCACTGAACCGCAGCAAATCTAACCTTTTATTAAACTCAACCTCGCATTTAAACGCCAAAATGATTGACAAACTGTAACACAGACTACAAAATATCTCTGATTTTGACTTTTGACTTGGTACAGATGTTGCTTTTAACGTCTCTAGACAGTCTTCCATCCGCTTAGTTGGTCACCGATCACCGTCAACGACCGATTGGTGAGGATTTGCCGCCAAAATAGCCTAGGGACTTCATCACCATCGCCAATTTACCGAATGACACCTTAGCACTAACTATACCCTACTCTAAACTTGAGGCATCACTATGGGAAAACCAACTGGCTTTATCGAATATCTCCGCGAATTGCCCTCGGAACTGCAACCCGACAGTCGCATTGGCAACTGGGATGAGTTCCATCTGCCCATGCCAGAGGAAAAACTCCAAACTCAGGCGGCGCGGTGTATGGACTGCGGCACGCCATTTTGCCATACCGGAACCATGATCAAGGGTATGGCAAGCGGTTGCCCAATCAACAACCTGATTCCAGAGTGGAACGACCTGATTTATCGGGGTCGATGGCGCGAGGCACTCGATCGCCTGCACAAAACCAACAACTTCCCCGAATTCACCGGTCGCGTCTGTCCAGCGCCCTGTGAGGGGTCTTGTGTCCTGGGTATCCATAACCCCCCCGTGACCATCAAAAATATCGAATGTTCGATTATTGACAAAGGCTGGGAGGAAGGCTGGGTCGAACCTGAACCCCCAACCAAGCGCACCGGGAAAAAAGTCGCGATTGTGGGGTCTGGACCGGCTGGACTCTGTGCGGCTGCCCAACTCAATAAAGCCGGTCATTGGATCACCGTATTTGAACGGGAAGATCGTCCCGGCGGCTTACTCATGTATGGTATCCCTAACATGAAATTGGACAAAAAGCAAGTCGTCCAGCGTCGCCTTGACCAGCTTGAACAAGAAGGGGTTAAGTTTATCTGCAACACTGAGGTGGGCAAAGACTTCCCCACCGAGAATCTACTCAAAGAATTTGACGCGGTGGTACTCTGCACGGGCGCGACCAAACCACGGGATTTACCCATCGAAGGACGGGAGTTAAAGGGTATCCACTTCGCCATGGATTTCCTGACGGCTAATACCAAGGCACTTTTAGATAACAGCAAAAACGGCAACTTTATCTCCGCTGAAGGCAAAGATGTGGTGATTATCGGCGGCGGTGATACGGGAACCGACTGCGTTGGTACTTCCCTGCGTCACGGGTGTAAGACTCTGGCGCAACTGGAAATCATGCCCCAGCCGCCCCTAGAACGCGCCCCCGACAACCCCTGGCCCGAGTGGCCCAAGATTTATCGCATGGATTACGGGCAGGAAGAAGCGGCGGCGAAGTTTGGCGCTGATCCCCGTTCCTATCTCACCACCGCGACGAAGTTTGAGGGGGATGAGAAAGGACATGTGAAAGCGGTGCATACAGTGACAATCGAGTGGCAGAAAAATGAGCAAGGTCGATTTATTCCCAGTCCGGTTCCAGGTACGGAAAAAGTGATTCCCGCCCAACTTGTCCTCTTAGCCATGGGTTTCCTAGGTCCCGAACAACCCCTACTAGATGCCCTCGGTTTAGAACGCAATGCTCGGAGTAATATAAAAGCCGATTATGGGAAGTATGCCACCAGCATTCCCGGTGTCTTTGCCGCCGGAGACTGTCGTCGGGGTCAGAGTTTGGTGGTTTGGGCATTCAACGAAGGACGAGGTGCTGCCCGTGAGTGCGATCGCTATTTGATGGGGAGTACAGATTTGCCAGGTTAATCCCAGAAGGTTCCAGACGTGTAATAGCGCGTCTTTTATGATGGTTCGGGTTCCCCTTCTCCCTCGATGGATGAGGGTGAAGCGGTTCCCAGAGTTATCGGTGGGGAGGGCGGGTTTTGTTGTTCATTGAGTAGTGACAAGTCGTTTGAGTGGCTAAACCCGCCCCTACAATTTTGGCTAAACCTGTCCCGACAATTAACCGATTAGTTCAGGGGAATGGAACAGCAAGAGTTCAGCAACGCATTTACCAAACTCACACCGCGACAAAAGGAAGTTTTACAGCAATTTGTCGCCGGAAAGAATGATGGGGAAATTGCGGCGGAACTCTGTATTTCTCAAGGTACGGTGCGAAAACATATCCAGAATATCTGTCAGATATTTGCCCTAAACAATGACGAAGATAAAGGATCATCTCACCGTTCTAAGTTAATTACTGCCATTGCCCATAATTTACCCCATTTAATCCCAGGGGATAATCTGACGGCGACAAATCAACCTCAAATTATTCTGAGTTATCATTGTGGCACTGATCCGGATAAAAGCCTTGCGACGCAATTAGAAACGGCGTTAACTGCCCAAGGATGTCAGGTGTTCATTGCCAATGGTAGTCTCCGCATGGCAACCCAGGGATTGCAGCAAATCTACGCCGAATTAAACCGTTGCGATCGCGTGGTGTTATTGTTGTCTCCTCTGGCGGCGTCGAGTGAGATGGTAACCGAAGAGGTGCAATGGGCAAAACGGCGGCGAGATCAACATCCGCAGGGGAAACCGGATATTTTGGCGATTCGGATTAATTGCCCTTGGACATTACTCAACCATGACTTACGCGGTTATCTCAAAGGGGTGTCCCAGCAGGAATGGCGATCGCCTGAAGATACGGCTGTTGTGTTAAATTCAGTTCAGGATTGGCTTTGTAGTGATCAATCCACCGTTACTCCAGAAGGCAATCCCAAATCCGCAACGTTTCCCAGTCCCTATTCCCTCACCCCCAATCATCCGCCTCAACCTGTCGCCGAACCGGAATTACCACGAGGACAAGTTGAGTTAGCTTCGGCGTTTTATGTGGAACGTCCAGGTGTTGAACAACGTTGTTATGAAGCCGTGGCTAAACCGGGTTCCTTAATCCGAATTAAAGCGCCGCGACAAATGGGTAAAACGTCGTTAATGGCACGGATTTTACATCAGGGAACTCAGCTTAATTATGCCACAGTTCCGTTAAGTTTTCAATTAGCGGATAGTAATGTTTTTACGGATTTAGATGGCTTCTTGCAGTGGTTTTGTGCAGTGATTACTTTAGAACTGGAATTACCGGATCGCTTGGAGAAGTATTGGAGTAAAACCTTTGGCAGTAAGGTGAGTTGTAAGTCCTATTTTGAGCGGTATTTATTAGCAACGATTGCCACACCGTTGGTGTTAGGGTTAGATGAAGTGGATCGGGTATTTCATTATTCTGAACTCACGGCTGATTTTTTTGGCTTGTTGCGATCATGGCATGAAGAGGCGAAAAATCGGGAAATATGGCGTAAATTGCGATTAGTTGTGGTGCATTCAACGGAAGCCTATATTCCCATGGATATTAATCAGTCTCCATTTAATGTAGGATTACCGATTGATTTACCGGAATTTGCAGCCGAACAAGTTCAAGATTTAGCCCAGCGTCACGGATTAGCCTGGGAATATAATCAGGTAGAACAATTAATGGCAATGGTTGGGGGTCATCCTTATTTAATCAGACTAGCGCTGTACGCGATCGCACGTCAAGAGATTACGTTAGCGCAACTGTTAGCAACAGCGCCAACAGATGCTGGATTGTATGGCGATCATTTGCGGCGACTTATGTGGAATTTATCCCAACATCCTGAGTTGGCTACTGCTTTAAAAAAGGTAGTGACTGCGGATTATCCCATACAATTGGAACCGATGCAAGGATTTAAGTTACATAGTATGGGATTGGTGAATCTGCAAGGGAATGAAGTGACGCCTCGGTGCGATTTGTATTGTCAATATTTTCGGCTGCGTTTGAATCGTGTTCATGATTCTTGAGGGAGTTGATGGGAAAATTTGGTAGTTGATTTAACGCTCCAGGTAGCAGAGGGAAGCGCTCCAGGTAGCAGAGGGGCTGAAAAGATAGAATAAGGTGATCTATTGTTTACCTGAGAGTATCAAGTTCTGCGATCGCACTCTATCGTTATCTACAATAAGGCTTATGGATAGGGAGAGGGGATCAATAGAATTCGGTTCCCCTTCTCCCCACGGAGGGAGAAGGGGTTAGGGGATGAGGGAGAAAATTATTAATTTATAGCCATTTTGGTAGAACACCCAACACCTGATATCAACGATGACTCAAGCCCAAACTCAACCTCAACTCTACACCTTTGATGAATTTATCAACTGGTATCCCGAAAATTCAGACGTTCGGTACGAACTGCATGACGGAGTAATTATCGAAATGCCCAAACCCAAGGGACAACATTCAACTCTAACAGGTTCCCTGATCGAACAACTTTTCATAATTATTCGGCAAATGGGACAAGGTGGCATTTGGACGATTCCTAGAGAATCAATTGTGAAACCCAAACGGGAAAAATCAGGTTATGAACCCGATATCATCGTTTTAAACCAAGATGTTCTTGGTGCAGAATCCCGATGGGAAAGTGAATCGATTATTCAAAATCCAGATTCAGTTAAATTAATCATCGAGGTTGTTTCAACGAACTGGCGTGACGATTACTATAATAAACTTCGAGATTATGAAGAGATGGGTATTGAGGAATATTGGATTGTCGATTATGCCGCATTGGGACCAATAAAGTTTATTGGCACTCCCAAACAACCCACATTTTTTGTGAATACTTTGGTTGACGGAGAATATCTGATGACGCCATTTACAGAAAACACTCCCATTGTTTCGCCTACGTTTCCCCGGTTTACAGCTCTTTGCGCTGTAATAAAGTACAGTAGATCAAAGTCCCCCTTTTTAAGGGGGATTTAGGGGGATCGACAATGTACCGCATAGCAGAGCAAACTGCTGTAATTTCTCTCCACAACAAGTTTTTACTCTGAGTTTTCGGTGAAAAACCAATAGCGAGCGAGACGCTCGCACT
>NZ_JAVJTO010000157.1:0-150473 GCF_040220235.1 Coleofasciculus sp. B1-GNL1-01 | reverse complement strand
GACAGTGGAGGGAATTAATCAAAAAATTAAGCTAATTAAAAGAAGAGGTTATGGGTTAAATAATTTTGATAATTTTAGAAGAAGGGTTCTGCTTAATTGGTATTTTGGCTAGTAATTTATCATAGTTAGTCTGAAAGAGCCAGCCTTATTATTGGGATTGCCGACAATGGTACGGGTATGAGTGAAGAGGTGCAACAGAAGATATTTGATCCATTTTTTACGACCAAGCCAGTGGGAAGTGGCACAGGATTAGGATTATCAATTAGTCATCAAATTATCGTCGAAAAACACAAAGGTCAACTTAGTTGCATATCTGCGCTTGGACAAGGAACAGAATTTATCATAGAAATTCCGTTAACCGGAACTTATACCTAAAAAACTCTAAAAAATAGCTCCCGACACACTCGCACTACAACTATTCTGTGTTCCCCGTTCCCTGTTCCCTCCCCACAAGACTTATTCAGCAAGCCCTATTCATGATTTATGACGTTTTCTATAACCTCGCCCCCGCTCAATTTCATCTCTAAGTTCCTTGAGTTCTTTCAGATTCAGCTTCTTGGTATAACAATTATGGTTATCCCCCAATACCATCTTGCTATAGCTCTGCAAGCTCTCAATCCAGGGAAACTCAGTCATCCGGAAACGCCACGACACTCCCGGAAGCGGCGGTAAGTTCAACGCCTCTCGCACCACTAAACGACCAATGGTAAATGCACTGGTATTAGGGTCCCAGGTATCACCTTGTAGGTCGAGATCCCAGGTTCCAATCAAATGAAAAACCTTGCGCGAACTCTTCAATTTAATAATCCACTGCACGCTAAACCGATGAGTCCGAAAAATCTGGTCTTCCTGGGCTAACGATAGCTCCAAGATAGACGTATCCCTATCGGAAAATGAGTTAGCATCCAAAGCCAATCGAATCGCCGCCAAGTTGTCAAGGGTAATCAATAGATTGTGACGGGGATTGTGTTGATTCAGTAGATACCAGGTTCCTACAGCACCCGGCGCGTCTCGTTCGACGGACAAAAGCACGATGGATTCATCAGCCGAATAGGTGCGCTCAAGAACCAAAAACGTTGGTTGGAACGTTTCTGGTTTCTGAAAGATGCGGCGAATCCACCGAGTCAGCCATCGAAACCATTGTCGTAAACTCTGTTGCTTCACTGGTGTCGCGTTCTCAGGGGGGATATGTTAAAACTTCTCATTGACAATGGCTTGATCCGAAGTGCTTGATCTGAAGTGCTAGTTTCATGATGGAGATAGGGACAGGATTTACGCACAGTCTTCTATATGTATGGTTGGCTGCATAAAGCCGAAACCATTAACTATCAAGGCTTTGAGTGGCATTGATAGTTGCTCTTGTTCAAGGAAAAAAGGTCAAACCCTTTCATCTCCTTGCACCACTATCAGGGAAAATGTACCATTGCTCCCCCTGCTCCCCCTGCTCCCCCTGCTTCCCTTGCTCCCCCTGCTCCCTCTGCTCCCCCTGCTTCCCCTGCTCCCTCTGCTCCCCCAGCTCCCTCTGCTCCCCCTGCTCCCTCTGCTCCCCCTGCTTCCCCATCGTTCGCATTCCCTAACACCTTATCCCTAAATCCAGAAATTCTGAGTTAAAGTGAATTCTGAACTGACAATTTTTTCTCAACCCTAAGGTCAGTGTATGAACTCGTTAGTTGGTAAAACCCTACAGGGTGGCAAATACACTCTAGAGCAAGAATTAGGACGAGGGGGCTTTGGCATCACCTATAAAGCTACCCATCACTATTTAGGTCAGGTGGTGGTGATTAAAACCCTAGACGAGTCCATGCATCGTAACCCGGACTGCTCTCGGTTTCAGCGCCTATTCCAGGATGAAGCACGACGGCTCGCCTTGTGTACCCACCCCAATATTGTCCGAGTCAGTGACTTCTTTGTGGAAGCAGGGTGGCCCTACATGGTAATGGACTATGTAGAGGGTCAGACCTTACAAGAGATTTTACTTCCCGGCAAACCCCTCAGTGAAGCCGCCGCCATTCATTACATCTGCCAAATTGGGGACGCTTTAACCGTAGTCCATCAAAAAGGTTTACTCCACCGCGATATTAAGCCAGCCAATATCCTCCGACGAGAAGGAACACATCAAGTTGTCCTCATCGACTTTGGCATTGCACGAGAATTTAGCCTGAATACAACTCAAACCCACACTAACATGCTGTCTGAGGGCTATGCTCCTTTAGAACAGTATTTAATCAAAGAAAAACGCACCCCAGCCTCCGATGTTTACGGTTTAGCCGCCACTCTCTATACCCTTTTAACTGCCCAAATCCCCACACCCGCCGTTATCCGGGAGCGCCAACCCATGCCCGCTCCCCGTGATCTCCAACCCCAACTCAGTGCTGCCGTAAATCAAGCGGTCATGCGCGGGATGGCAATTGAGGCGCGTTATCGCCCTTCATCGGTAGCCGAATGGCTATCTCTGTTGCCGGATGTATCCTTTGAACCCAACCAGGAATTCCTCTCCCATCCTGTATCGACCACCAATGGTGTCACAATTGCTTTAACACCGCCACAGGAAGCCAGTTCCCGTCAGCGAGAGTCCCAACCTACTCAATATACGCCTTGGCATCGACGCTTAGGTGTTTCTCCCGTTTTACTAGGAATGAGCGCTGTTATTGCTACAGGTTTAGTCGGATTGGGAACGATTTGGTATCAGTCTCAAAATCTGTCAACCCCACCAGCGGCTGAACCCTCATCCCCAGAGGAACCCCTAAATCCTGATACCGAACTTAATGATAGTGAGGATACGCTCCAGGAAACGACTGAATCCAGCCAGGACAAAAATGCCCCTTCCTCAGAGCAGGAACAGAAACCCTCTCGCCGCTCTTTTCCGAGATTCCCCAAAAAATCGAGTGATTCAGTTGAACCCTCTCCCTCACCAACTTCTGAAGACCCTTCATCCACTCCTACAGAATCACCCTCCTCTGAGAAAAAATCGCCAACTTCAACCCCTAAACCTTCACCTAATTCATCCCCAGCATCCCCAAATCAATCTCAACCGCCAGAACCGCCAGCCCCTTCTCAAAAGGTTCCCCAATCGGCTGAGTCTTCTGAATCGGTCAGTGAACCCCCGTCTGAATCTGTTAGTGAACCCCTAGAAAACATGAAAAAAGCGCCTGCTCCCCCAGAAGCTCCCCTACCCAAGAAACCCGAAACCATTGAGGAAGATAATGATAACGAATGACAAATGACCAATGACAACCGATACGGTTTAGCCCTACATACCACCAGTCCCCAACTCGGATTAGCCATTCGTAATTTTCAGAGTGATCATCGTGCGGCTACCTGGGATTTGGGACGAGATTTATCAACTCACTTACATCAGCACTTGAGTGAGTTTTTACTGCCAAACGCTTGGTCAGATTTGGCATTTATTGCCGTCGCCAAAGGTCCCGGCAGTTTTACAGGCACTCGTATTGGTGTGGTAACAGCCCGGACGTTGGCACAGCAACTGGATATTCCGTTATTTGCCATTTCCACCCTGGCAGCTGTGGCTTGGTCGGTCATGCTTCCAGGGAAAGAACAGCTAGAAACCTCACACAAAAGAGCGATCGCGCTACAAATGCCTGCTCGACGGGGACAGTTATATACGGCAATCTATCAGCGATCTTCAGACGGTTCCAGCTTGACGCCGCTTGTACCCGATGCCGTGATGACACCCGATATCTGGCAACACGTCCTAGACAATCAAAACCTCCCCTATCAACTCATTGAGGTATCCGTTAATTTAGGAACCTGTGTCACCAGTGTATTAAACTTGGCTTATTTAGATTGGCAGCAAGGAAAGCGTCCTCACTGGTTCGATACGTTACCATTTTATGGACAGCATCCAGTTACTGGAACAAAAAGCGACTAAGTAGGTTCTGCTGCACAAAGCCAAAACCGCAAAGCCCATCAATACTTTGAGCTTTATTGACAGAGGGTTTGATTCAAGGAAATCGGGTAGTATTCTTCATAAGAATGGCATCACCTTGCTCAGGAAAAATGTACCCTTGCTCCCCCAGCTTCCCCAGCTTCCCCCACTCTCCCTCACCACAACACTTATTCAACAGCCCTTACTTAACTGTGAATACGAGGTTCCGGGTAAAGCGTGCTAAGTAACTGACTTTCTACAGTTGCCAGTTCTGCTAACCTCTGGCTGACAACCTCCCGCTCAAAATAGGTGTCCGCTAGCACCCAGTACACCCCATAGTGTCGTGCTTCAGATGTCATCAAACCTTGATAAAACTCGGCTAACTCCGGGTCAGGACAGTGAGTTGCCAGTAATCCCAGCCGTTCGTGAGAGCGAGCCTCAATTAAAGCCGCAACCAGTAAAGAATCCAATAGCCGCTCCGGTTCATGACGGCGAATCTGGGCTGTTAGCTTAGCGCCATAAGGTGACGGGGATAGAGATGCTAAGGAAATACCCCGTCGTTCCAGCCATTGATTGACTTGCTCAAAGTGATCCAATTCCTCGCGTGCGATCGCGGTTAGCTGACGAACCAGTTGCGTACTCGATGGGTAGCGAAAGATTAAATTCAGGGCGACACCTGCCGCTTTGCGTTCGCATTGGGAATGGTCGAGTAGAATGAGATCAGGGTGAGCTAAGGCTTGTTCAACCCAAGTCCAGCTCGTGGGTTGTTGGAGGGCATGAATCATTACCCAGGGAGAATCTAACACAGGTTTTGGTGACATCGAACTGTCTTTTGAATCACAATAGGGGGAAGATGATTAGGATAGAGACTGGTATTCGAGGAAACTGGTATTTATCAATGGCGTGCTGGATGCTAAGCGGAAAAGGTGTGAAATTCAATGAATTTTCTCTGAAACCCGGAAGATAGATGTTAGCACTTGTTTTAACTAATAGATAATAGAGTATCCTGACCCTGAAAATCTTGCCTACCCCTGGTAAACATACCTCGGCACACAATAGTCCAGCTTTTGGTAACCAAACTGGTGCAAGTAAACGTTTATGGGTGCTACCTATTATTTGACGACACGGATTTGGATCAATAAACAATGACTCACCGTCGGATTGTTATCGGTGACGTGCATGGGCACTACGATACCCTAATGACCTTATTGGATGCGATCGCTCCTAGTAAAGACGATCAGGTCTATTTTTTGGGAGACTTAATTGATAGGGGTCCCCAAAGCTCTCAAGTTGTTGAATTTGTCAAGCAAAGCCCTTATCCTTGCTTGCTAGGCAATCATGAGCAAATGCTATTAGAAATCCTGGGTCAGGGAGAAATCTATGGTCCAGCCCTGCAAGCATGGCTCTATAGTGGCGGTCACAGTACCATCAATAGTTATGGTGAGAATGGCGTCCGCCAAGACCATATCGAGTGGATGCGTACCTTACCCACCCATATTGATTTGGGAGATACATGGTTAGTCCATGCTGGAGTTCATCCCCGTTTACCCCTGGAAAAGCAAACGACAGAACAATTCTGTTGGATTAGAGACGAATTTCATAGCATTCAAGAGCCTTATTTTACCGATAAGTTAATTATCATTGGTCATACGATTACCTTTACCTTGCCAGGAGTACAACCGGGACGAATTGCCCAAGGGCGAGGATGGTTGGATATTGACACAGGCGCGTATCACCCGAAAAGTGGTTGGCTCACAGGATTAGACCTGACAAACTCACGGGTTTATCAAGCCAATGTTTTTCGACAACGGGTTCGCCAAATGCCACTTGAGGAGGCGGTGACAAGGGTAGAGCCTTCCCAACTCTTACCACGTCGTTCTGTACTCCGTTCCTAGTATGGGGGAGCTGGGGAAGCTGGGGAAGCAATGTAGAGACGTGCCATGGCACGTCTGGGAAGCTGGGAACCCAAAGAACGAGGGATGGATGTTGCTACCAGAGATCATCCTATTGCAGGGGGCGAATTTTGGCTTTATAGGCACTTTCATCCAAACCATCACCGACAGTAGCTTCAGCCGGATCGATCGCCTGATTCAATGCGTTAATGCGATCGTCAACCCCTGGATGAGTACTGAGGAAAGAGGGGACGGAACCGCTTTTCTTCTGGAGTTTTTCCATGAAATTGACCATGGCTGACGGTGCGTAGCCTGCTTTTTTGAGGATATCTAACCCAACTTGATCCGCCTCCAATTCATCTTCACGACTATTGGGTAACCGCAGCGCCAAGTCTACGCCAATATTGACTAAGGTATTGCGATCTAGACCGGCGGCAACGGCTACTCCCCTGGCGATCGCTGTCTGGCGCATTTGTTCAATCATGTGTTCTTCTTCGATATGCCCGATTTCATGGGCAATCACACTCGCCAGTTGAGCCTCATTGTCTGCCGCTTCAATCAAACCTGTGTGCAAATAAACAAAACCGCCCGTAGTCGCGAAAGCATTAATACTGTCATCCTCAACCACCTGAAACGTATAGGGAATAGTCGAGCGTTGAGTTTCTTTTGCCAATCGCTGACCAATCTGATCAATGTAGCGGTTGACACGGGAATTGCGATAGAGTTGAATCTGGTTTCTCACCAACTTCTGATTGATCTGTTCTCCGATCTCGACTTCCTGGCGATCAGAAATATTGGAAAGTTGGATAATCTGGACGCCTCGGAAAATCAGATCCAGCCAGGGAATTGCTTGACTCACCTGAGGTGTACCCACGATCAGGCTAAACGTCAAGATCGCTGACACGAATGGATATAATAAACGACGACGGTGACGATGAGACCAGATGGAGAAAGGATTAGCCATGGTACATAAAATTAAAATAGCTACAGTTCAGGCACTCAAACAATAGACGCTACTTACAGGGTATAAGTTGCCATTGGCTCTCAAGAAACACTTTCTGGTAGAGGAGGGTAAGCAGAGGGCGATCGGCGATCCAATTACGTCTGGCAATTTTGGTTATCCTGACATCCCAGAGGATAAGCTGAATTGTAGGTACTCGATCGCTTGCCAAACCAACTATACCGATTATCACGAACCTGTTGATAGGTGCGATCGCCCAGCCACTTCATTCCAGGCATTGCTCGATACGCCGAGACGAATACCTCTCCCATCGGCAACAGACGCCCAATTTCCTCCGCCGCCTCACTCCCTTGCCACCGACGTTCCGGGGACGCCCCATCAATGAGAATCATCCCCATTTCGCAGTCTTGAGCAGTAATACCAAAGGTTTCACAGGCGGCTTCATCCTGCATGGGAATGTAGTCAAACTGCTGTCCTTGATCCAGATTTTCCAGAAGCTGCACTAAGGTGACACAAAGATTGCAGTTGCCGTCGTAAATAACGTGATATCGCATCAAAGGGGTTAATCGCACTCCTTATGAATTATCTTTATTGACTCTACCTAATTTTAGCTATTTCTATAGGAGGATAACAAAAATAAGCAATTGTGTTAATTTACTGCTATTTGCATAGTTATGATGTAAGTCCTTTAGGCTAGTGAGATAGTGTTAAAGTTTGGAAATTTGCATAGAGGTTAAGTTAATTAATAAGCCTAACCATTTTAAGTGAAAGAAAATAGTAGTACCGTTGTATAAACAATTACCAGCTTATTTTCTTCGTTTATGTCTTTTGAGGGATTAAATACAAGTATTTTTTGTGTAATCTGAAATTAGAGTGCGAGAGTTGAACTCTCAAAGCTTGAAATTAAAGAAACACGGAGACCAATCTATGAATCTCATCAAAATAGAAAAGTTTTACCCCAATTATAAAGAACAGATTTTTGGTGGCGATGATATCAAAGGATATGATGTCTACTCAGATCGTGAAGAGAAAATCGGTGAAGTTCATGACGCTCTTCTAGATGAAAATGGTCGTTTCCGGTATCTAGTCATTGATACAGGCTTCTGGATCTTTGGTAAAAAGGTCTTGTTACCTGTAGGTTATGCCCGGATGGACTATGATCGTCATCGGGTTTATGTGATTGGTATGACCAAAGCCCAAGCTGAAAGCTTACCGGAATACCATGACAACATGAGCATCGACTACGACTACGAAGAACGAGTCCGCAACGTCTACCGACCCATGGCGACTAATCGCTCAACGGCATCAACATCGGCTCAGGCAACCACCTATAATCGCGACACCTACAGTTATGATCATGAGCCTGAACTCTACGCCACTACTGAGCAGAATCATAAAAATCTCAAGCTGTACGAAGAGAAACTAATTGCTAACAAAGACCGTTATAAGAGTGGCGAAGTTGCTCTAGGTAAGCATGTAGAATCTGAAACAGCTCAGGTATCAGTTCCTGTAGAAAAAGAACGGGTAGTCATTGAGCGCAATACGCCTTCCGCAGCCCGCGAAGTTCAACCCGGTAATGTTGACTTCCATGAAGGTGAAGTGGCTCGCATGGAAGTTCATGAAGAAGCAGCGAATATCGATAAGAAAGCCTTTGTGCGGGAAGAAGTTGGTGTCAAGAAAGAAGTTGAACGTGACACCGTAGATGCCCAAGAAAAGGTTCGCCGCGAAGAATTAGAAGTCGATGTAGATGGCAATCCTGTTGTCAAAGGTCGTCGGTAGAATTCTAAGAAATCTTGACTTTCACCAATTGAAATAAATAAACTGGTGGATACGGGGGTGGGCAATGCCCACCCTGCGTTTAGTGAGTTTTGCTAGGTTGCACGAATTGAGTCGGAGATGTAAAGGATGATCCAAGAAGAACCGAAAGGAAGTTATACAAAAGAAAGAATTAAAAATTTATTAGATCAATTTAGAGAAAGATTCACCTTTTTTAGCATCGTGAATCAAAAAGGTAAAGTATTGGGGCGGGTTGAGGATTTCTGCGTCGCCAAAAATCATCGCCTTTATATGGTAATGTCTACCCAAGGGGCAACCATTGACTCTCCTTGGTTTCTCCTTAGTCGCCAGCACATTCAGACCATTGATCCAGAAAATAGATCTGTAATTATTGACCTATCACCAGCCGAACTTGAATACCTGCCTGTTTATCAAAAAAAGGACGTAACCTCTACAAGTGCTGTGGATTTGGAAAAGGCTATAGAAGTTGAAGAGAGAGTGAATCCTGATCTAGAACAGTCTGATCAGACGTCAGAGATAGTCGAAGAAGACATGATTCGCTTGCTAGAAGAAAAGTTAGTCGTTAACCGCAGTAAGCAGAAAGTCGGCGAAGTCGTCGTTCGCAAAGAAATTGAAACCCGTGTGGTAGAAGTTCCGGTACGACGGGAAAAATTAATTGTTGAACAAGTTGGCGAAGACTCGAAACCACTGGCAGAAATTGATTTAGGGAAAGGGAAAGTTACAGGTGTTTCTGATAGTGTAGAGACGAGTCTACCGACAACGACTACTGTCAAGGGTGAATTTGTTTCGCCAAAAGCCGCCAGCGATCTTTTAGCCGCGATCGCGCTACAAGATAATCACGGCTGTGTTAACGTGCGTGTAGAGCTAGTGGTGGACAATCCAGAGCTTCAGGAAACGTACCAACAGATGTTTGATCGCTGTCGTGGAAGTAAATAGAAAGCAGGGGAAGCTGGGGAAGCAGAGGGAGTTGGGGGAGATGAGGAAGATAAGGGAGCAAATGACAAATGACAAATGACTAACTTTTATTGTACCTACCTACTGATTAGATGACCAACTAAACCAAAATGGTCAGATGGAAAAACATTAGGACAATTCGGGGAAATCGGGTCTAATCCCAAGCGTTCAATGGATTGCGGCTGCCAACCTGGAGCAGCAGAACGGAGTAATATACGGTCAAAGCGGACTTTTTTATGTTTCTGTTTTTGCTGTAACCGCATGACATTAATATCCGTATCTTCTGTATAACCCAGTTCATTCTCTCTAAGAACTGCCCACAGATCTTGATAGCGAGGGTCAAGATTACGGTTTTCATCTTCCCAAGAGGAACAAAAATTAAAGTCTCCCATCAGTACCGCATGATCGGCATTTTCCAATAGGGGAAAAATATCAGCAAGCTGCATGGCACGGATGGGGGCAAACCTTTTTTTGCTTTCTAAATGAACCGTAGCTAGATTAAACCGTTGTCCATTAATCCGCAGTTCAGCACAGAGAAATTTGCGACTCATTTGGCTAATCAGATCACAGAAAAATAACCGATGAATGGGAAACTTAGACAGCAGGAGAACGCCATAAGGATTCACCGTTTCTCCGGTGGTGTCGGAACTATAATAATTTTTTCTGATCCAGTCTTGGTCTAAAATGAGTTTGAGAGAGGGCGGTGTCACTTCTTGCAACGCGATCACGTCAGCCCCGCAGTCTTGAATTAGCTTCAGTATTGCCTTGTGGCGTTGTTGGCGATGATAGTCGGAAAACCAGATATTATAGGTGACCAGTGTTAGTTCACTGGTTTTTGTGTCACTGACAACATCGGTTGATTGAGTCCAAGCTTGTTTTTCGGGATTAAACCTCTTAGGATTGAGTTCTTGTAGGTCTGGAGGAATCGGAGGCTTGGTCATAAACTCTTTTCTAGTTAATTACTATTAAGTTTAAGAGTGAAGATTTCCTTTCGTCAATAAAGAGGGATTGCTGCTGATAACCGTAAAAAAAGCCACCCTATTTGCCGGATAAATGATCAACCCGGATCACTTTTTTCCAGATTTCTGCTAGTCTTGGTGTCTTCGGTTACAATGGTCGCGGTAAATCTGTAGGAAAATAGGTGTTCAAAACACGACCAGGCAAAACTCTGTCTGTTGATAAAGCAAATTCATGAAACCCCGAATCATCGTTTGTGGCTTGGGTCGCACTGGCTATCAAATTTTCTCACTATTAAAGCAACAGGGAGCCTCTGTTGTCGGAATTAGCGATCGCCTGGTTCCGGGTAACTGTCAGGATCTGATTATCGGCGATTTTCGGGCAGCCGCTACCCTACTCGCTGCTGGGATTCAGGAGGCGCAAACTCTAGTCCTCACCTGTAGCGATGATGCCTTGAATCTGGCGATTCTCACCCAAGCCCGAGTCCTTAATCCCCGGATTCGGATTATTAATCGGCTATTTAACACCAGCTTAGGCGATCGCTTGGATCAGATCCTGCCTAATCATGTCAGTCTCAGTGTCGCCGCATTAGCCGCCCCAGTATTTGCCTTTGCTGCGATGGGGAATCAAGCGATTGGACAATTGCGACTCTTTAATCAAACCTGGCCCATTCACGAAGAATACATTCATGAGTCTCATCCCTGGAACGGGCGTCGATTGAGTGAGTTGTGGGACGATCGATCGCGGATGTTCATCTACTATCAACCCCGGAAAGGGCAGGTGAGTTTAGTGTCCGCCGTTGTGCAAGAACAAACCTTACAACCAGGCGATCGCGTGATTGTTGGCACTCAACCCAATGTCCGCAGCCGCCGAGGGTTGTGGCTGCGCCGACTGTTTAAGATTCTCACGAACCTGAAACAGTTTCAGCACCATGGTCAACCCATTCTCGCTGGAACTCTCGCCCTACTTCTGACGATTTTTATCGCCACACTTACTTATGTTAGTGTGCAGTTGAATACCTCAATTGTTGACGCCCTCTATTTTTCTGTGGGTATGATTACTGGGGCGGGGGGGAAAGAAGAAGTGGCAGAATTAGCACCTGACAGTATCAAAGTTTTTACGGCGGTGATGATGTTAGTTGGGGCAGGTGTAATTGGGATTTGTTACGCCCTACTCAACGATTTTATTTTAGGCACTCGTTTTAGTCAATTTTTAGATGCCGCTCGTGTTCCCAGTCGTCATCATTATATTGTTTGTGGCTTGGGGGGTATTGGTGTCCAGATCATTAATCAACTGCATACTCATGGCTATGACGTGGTTGTCATTGAACCCGATACCCACAATCGATTTCTCGGTGTTGCCCGTTCCTTGGGAGTCCCGGTGATTATCGGTGATGCGAGTTTGGCAACTAATTTAAAAGCGGCGAATATCCATACAGCGGAAGCCTTATTAGCGGTAACCAGTAGCGACATGACCAATGTCGAAATTAGTTTAAGTGCCAAAGCTTTAACGCCCAATTTACCCATCGTGGTGCGAAATCATGACCCTCAATTTGCCCGAGGGGTGCAGCAAGTTTTTAATTTTGAAGTAGTACTCAGTCCCACAGAATTAGCCACACCCGCCTTTGCCGCCGCCGCCTTAGGGGGGCGTATTTTAGGCAATGGTATGACCGGGAATACTCTTTGGGTAGCGTTGGCAACAACGATTACGCTAAAGCATCCATTCTGTGGACAGCGGGTGAGAGATTTAACCCTGGATATTGAGTTTGTTCCTCTATACATTGAAACCCGACATCAAAAGCTTCACGGTCGAGATTTATTGGAAACAGCATTAGCGGCAGGTGATGTTTTATACTTGACCATGCCAGCGTCACAATTAGAACAGTTGTGGCGAGTTACACCGTCTCAGTTATTGGCGAGTTGAATCTGGGGAACCTGTAGGGGTGGGTTTCACTACTATCGTTTCTTATCTCACAAGGGATGTGACTAAACCCGCCAAAATCTAAGGCTAAAGCCCTTACTACGAACTTATGAACTCAACTCATGTATCCATTTAGGTGTACCACACCACTCCACAAGCGCCATAGCGTCAGCGTACTAATTCTTTAGATAGAGAGATAGATAAATCAAGATCCTATTTTAGGAAGAGGAAAATTCTCTCCTAGTTTTGTAGGATTGGTCGTAACGTCGAAATTAAGAATGTAATTATGCCACAAGAAGACATAACATCTAAAGGTAAACAAACTACAACCGCTGCGGGAGCTAGAACAACGGGTATGGAGTCTAAAGATCCCCAAGCCGAAGAGCAAGCTTCTAAGAAAGATCCAGCAACCATTCCGGAAGCCCAAGGTGAAAACAAGCGTGTAGAAGGCGATCCGAACCAAGGGACTGACTCTCGTTAATAGTCTTCCGAATTGGCTGGATTTTGAAACAGTCTAAACTAATAAAACTGGTAGAGACGTAGCTGGCTACGTCTCTATAATTTGTTGGGCGTCTTAACCACCCAACTGTTGTGACCATTCCGCCGATTTTCTTGTAGCGTGAGGTATCACTCCTTCAATGATTGTGAGTTGAAACTCTTCTACAACTTTCCTCAGAGTGAATTTACTGTAGGGCATAATAATGATTCTAAATGTTAAAGAACTTATTTTCTAGAATGAGGGTCTGCTTCCCTCTCCTTGTAGGATAGGCGTCGGGATAGGGGGGGGAAAGAGTCCGATTCTTCAGTTAGTTAACCAAACGTACCATACTGTTCCTATTCTGGTACGGTTGATCACGGCTTGGGTGTCGCCATCACTTGAAGTACTGCCAAGATAAACTGAAAAAAAACAATTATGAAACATCTTGAAGGTAAAATCACAGTAGTTACAGGGGCAACGCGGGGTCTAGGCAAGGGAATTGCGATCGCGCTGGGTGAAGCTGGGGCGACAGTGTATATTACAGGACGTACCCTGGAGCGTTCAACCTCTGATGATGGTGTATCCGGGAGTCTCCAGGAAACCCAATCCGCCGTTGAGGAAGTTGGTGGCGTCTGTATTCCCGTGCAAGTGGATCACAGTGACGATGAGCAAGTGCGTTTACTGTTTGAGCGTATCCAGGATGAACAGGGACAACTTGACTTGCTGGTTAATAATGCTTACGCCGGGGTACAAGCCTTAACAGATGCTTCAGGAAAGCCGTTCTGGGAGAGTGAACCGAGTTTGTGGGATGCTTGCAATAATGTCGGGCTGCGGAGTCACTATGTTGCCAGTATTTTTGCCGCCCGGATGATGACCCCGCATCAGCAAGGACTTATCTGTACTATCTCGTCTTGGGGTAGTTTATCCTATATTTTTAGTCCTCCCTACGGTGCAGGTAAATCAGCGTGCGATCGCCTAGCCGCAGATATGGCGATTGAACTCAAACCTCAGAATATTGCATCCCTGTCAATTTGGCCCGGAATTGTGGGGACGGAAAAGTTTTCCCAATTTGCTGCCAATATGGATGAAAGTACAGGGCTTGACCCGAAAAACTCAGCCATAAAAGAAAGGTACAACTGGGAAACACCCTTACTCACCGGACGGGTGATTGGAGCGCTAGCCGCAGATTCTACAGTGATGCGACGAACCGGACGGGTGCAGATTGTGGCAGAGTTGGCTAAACACTACGGATTGGTAGACAAAAACGGGGAGCGTCCTGTATCGTTACGGTCTCTGCGTTTCGTGCTTCCCCTTGTCTTTCCCGCCCTGAGAAAATCCCCCTGGCTGGTACCTAATATTAATGTACCTTGGTCACTGCTACTGCTACAATCACTTAGCTCCCCCAAAATAGGATAGGACTTACTACAAACTCTGTTCCCTCCCCTTGGTAAGGGGAGGGTTAGGGTGGGGTTATTTGGGGAGAGTTAGGGTGGGGTTGATTGGGGGAGGGTAAATTTGAGTAAAAGAGCCAAAAAAACAGATGACCCAGCTACGCTCAGCCGTTGTCCTGATTACCGGTGCCGCTGGTGGCTTTGGACAGGAATTAACCCGACAGTTATTGATGGCGGGTAGCCGATTAATTTTAACGGATTTGGACAAACCCGCGCTACATCAACGGGTGGCGGATATTCAGCGTCAAGTCGCCACGGGGGAGGTACTGGCTTGCTTCGAGGCTGATTTGTCGTCTGGCGAGGGCTGTGAAGCGCTGTATGATCAGGTTAAAGCCCTGGATATCCCGATTGACATTTTGATTAATAATGCTGGAATTGCCGTATTTGGTCGCATGGATGAAGTTCCAGCACCGGAATGGGAACGGTTGATGCAGGTGAACTTAATCACGCCAATGCGTTTAAGTTCCTTATTTGTAGCGGATATGATTGCGCGTCAAAAAGGGCATATTGTGAATATTTCATCCGTCGCGGGTTGGTTTGCACCCGCAGGATTGACCCATTATTCTGCTAGTAAATATGGGTTACGGGGATTTAGTGAAGGGCTATTCAATGAAGTCAAGGACTACAATGTCAAAGTGACAGCCGTTTATCCCTTTTTTAGCCGTACCCCCATTCTGCAAGCTAAACGGTATGGCACACTCGCTGAGGGACATCAAGGTGTGCCAGACTCTTGGACAACAGATCCGGTGAAGGTGATGGCGGCGACGATTCAAGGCATTCAGCGGGATCAACTGCACGTATTTCCGGATGCGATCGCGCAAAATGTCCAATTTTTCAAACGATACAGTCCTAGTTTATTAAACTGGATTACAAATGAGTTTTCCAAAAGATTAAATCGTGGTGCAAGTTAGTCATTCTCGCTCAACCGTACAGCAGGATAATAGGAGTCACAAGCAGTTGATTCTCGGCGCAGGGTTTGTGGGATTGGGTATGGCTCAAGCCCTGAAAGCGGCGGGTCTTGCCTATGATCAGGTGGATGGCAGTGATGATATTGGTGGCAATTGGTATCACGGGGTTTATGAAACTGCCCATATTATTTCATCCCGGACGATTACCCAATTTACTCATTTTCCCATGCCTGATGACTATCCCGATTTTCCCAGCGCTCAAAATATCCGGGATTATCTGAATCGTTTTGCCGATCATTTTCAGTTACGGGAGGAGATTGAACTGAATCGTACTGTTGAGTATATCCGACCGATTGAAAATAATCTCTGGGAAGTTACCTTTGCCAATGGAGAACAACGGATTTATAAAGGCGTATTACTCTGTAACGGACATCACTGGTGCAAACGGTTTCCGGAATTTGAGGGACAATTTCACGGGGAAATTATTCATTCTAAAGATTACAAAAAACCGGAGCAACTGCGGGGTAAACGGGTGCTAGTGATTGGCGGTGGAAATTCAGCCTGTGATATTGCTGCTGAAGCTGCACGGGTAAGCCGTAAGAGTGTTTTAAGTATGCGTGAATCCGTTTGGTTTATTCCCAAAACGTTTATGGGAGTCCCGATAGCTGATATCGTGCGATGGTGGATGCCAGAATGGTTACAACGGCTGATGGCTTATGGCATCATCAGACTGACCTTTGGCTCCCATGAAAATTACGGTTTACCTAAACCTAAGCATCGCATTTTTGAGAAACATCCCACGTTAAATAATGAAGTCCCGTACTATATTAAACATGGTCGGATTATTGCCAAGCCTGGGGTGCGTCGGCTTCAGGGAAAAACGGTCGAGTTTGTCGATGGGAGTGAGCAGGAATTTGATTTAATTGTTTGTGCCACTGGCTATCATGTTGCCTATCCCTTCTTACCGGAAGAACTTCAGCGCGTTGAAGGACCCGTGGTTAAATGTTATGGGGGTTCGTTTATTGAGGATTACAAGGGACTCTATTACATCGGGTGGGGACAAGCGCGGGGCGGGGTTGGCTCATTGATAGCGGCTTATGGACCCTATTTTACCCGTTGTCTGCAACTTCAGGATAAAATTAATGTGCCGCTAGGATTAGTGTTTAAAGAAATGGGACAAGAGTTCCCGACGACTCATTTATCTGATCCGCAGCAGATTTTTAGGCAGCTAAAACTGGCTCATTTTTTCTTTAACTGGATTGCGAAAAAAGCGGATAAAGTTGATGCCAAATATCCCAACTTTGAGAACCGTCCACTCCCGGCTAAACATTGACCGAATAAAAGTAGATGGTTTCCAAGGATTTATCCCCAATTGTAGGGGCAAATTTAGCCAAATTGTAGGGGCGGGTTTAGGGATTAAATTCAGCTATTGGTGAAATAACTGAACAGCAAAACCCGCCCTGATTAAGTTATCACTGGAAATAGAAAGGTAGCCAGTAGGGTTTGTTAGCGTAGCGTAACACCGCAATATTCACATTAAGCGCCACTCTCACCGCTGCGGTATGCTGATATTTTGGGAGCATCCCGTTTTGGACAAAGCATTACCTAAAGTAACGCAATTGTAAGGGTTTCAGCCCCATTTAAAGAGCCAACGTGCCAAATTGGGATGCTCCCGATATTTTAAGCTGCGGTAAGCTGTTCGGCATTTAAACCATAATGTCAATAATGGAGAAATCCTTGCCGTAGTGCGAGCATCTTGCTCGCTACATTGAGCATCTTGCTCGCTACCCATTCCCAATTTAAATGCATAACAGCTTAGGCAACAATGGGTAGTTAACCTGGATTTGGTATAATAACTTGTCAATATACTCAGAGGTTAACGTATGGTTTATACTTTATCTCAACTTCTAAGTTTTGATGAATTTATCGCCCACTATAGCAACAACCCTCGCTATGAATTGGCGGATGGAGAATTAATTGATAGGGAACCCACTGGACCTCATGAAACAGTCGCGGGAAAATTAGCCAGTAAACTGAGTATTGAGTTAGAACGACAAGGACATCCCTGGTTTATTCCGCGCACCTGTATTGTTAGACCTTTTACAGATGCGGCGACGGCGCGTCGTCCTGATGTCGTGGTTTTAGATGAAACTGCATTAGTGAATGAGCCGTTATGGGAGCGAGAACCTGTGATTACGTTGGGAACTTCGATTAAGTTGGTTGTTGAGGTGGTCAGTACAAATTGGGAAACTGATTATGCTCGTAAAGTGGAAGAATATGCTTTATTGGGTATTCCAGAATATTGGATTGTTGATTATCGAGGATTAGGCGGCGTTGCTTTCATTGGTAGACCTAAGCAGCCAACTATTACAGTTTGTCAGTTAGTCGGTGAAGACTATGTTCAACAGCAATATCGACTGGGAGAGACAATTGTTTCACCGATGTTGCCCAGGTTAGCGTTTAAACTTGATGATGTGCTGCCAAGATAAGGCTAAGGAGACGTTGAGGAGTCCGTCAGTGGGCAGCTTTTTGGGGAGTAGGGGAGCAGTTTTAGCGGGGAAGGGACTCAGGATAAGTTCTTTTGAGCGAAACGATTAATCAATTCTGGCTGTGCGGAAATGCTTGTTCTCCCCCTGAAGAAATCAAAAGGGAATGGATGCGGAGGGTTGCCTGCAATGGATGACAGTCGCCAACAAGCTTATTTGTACTTGATCCAAGAACTGCTGAGGTGTCCTTATGGTAGTGAACAAGCCATATTAAAAGATAATCGAGAGTTACTCGATGCTGGCTTAGTTCAGATGATGGGACAAATAGCAGGAGCACTTGCAGAGAGAGGTAATCGCAACACGGCTGCTTATTTAATCAGCTTTGCCCTTAAACTGTCGGAAGAACAGAGATTGTCGTCATCAACTCTCCTTATATCTCCACCTCCGGCTTTCGTCTACCGACTTCTCTTCCTTTTGGAATTGATGATGGCAACTACAGAAAGCGATGGCAATCCTGAAGTAGTGTATCCTCTGCTGCAAGCGAACCTCGATAAGTTGGATGATATTGCAGCTACGATATTACGAGGCTGGGCAACGGCTACCCTCGCGGTGGTGCAGCCAGAGGAAGCACAGAGCATTGCGTCTTATATTGGCAAGTTAAGCGCTCTAGTTGCCCAGTTTCCCCAAGGTATTGGGGCAAACAACCAGGAGATTGCGATTACTGGCTACAATGTGGTGCTGCAAGTTTACAAGCGGGAGGTAGTTCCCCACGAGTGGGCAAAGATTCAAAACAATTTGGGAATAGCTTACACTAATCGAATTCGGGGAGAGCGTGCCGAGAACATAGAACAAGCGATCGCCTGTTGCCAAGCTGCCTTGCAAGTTCTCACCCGCGAAGGGTTTCCTCAAGACTGGACAATGGCTCAAAATAATCTGGCAAATGCTTACACTAATCGAATTTGGGGAGAGCGTGCCGAGAACATAGAACAAGCGATCGCCTGTTGCCAAGCTGCCTTGCAAGTCTATAACCGCGACGTATTTCCTCAAGAATGGGCGGCGGTTCAGCACACTTTGGGAAGTGTTTACTATGAAAGAATCCAGGAAAAGCGAACCCATAACCTGGAGAAGGCGATTGCTTATTACCGAGCAGCTTTGGAAGTTCGCACTCGTGAGACATTTCCCCAAGACTGGGCGATGACTCAAATAAATCTGGGAACTGCTTATCGAGATCGAATCGATGGTGAGCTTGCCGAGAACCTAGAAGCAGCGATTGCTTGCTACCAAGCCGCTTTGGAAGTCTATAACCGCGAAACATTTCCTCAAGAATGGGCAATGGCTCAAAGCAATCTAGGGAGTGCTTACACTAAGCGAATCCGGGGGGAGCGAGTCGAGAACCTAGAACAAGGAATTACTTGTTGCCAAGCTGCCCTGGAAGTCCTCAACCGCAAAGCGTTTCCCCAATATTGGGCAATGACTCAAAACAATCTGGGAATTGCCTATTGGGAACGAATCGATGGTGAACGAGATCAAAACCTAGAAAAGACAATTGCTTGCTACCAGGAAGCCTTGGAGGTTTGTACCCGCGAGGCTTTTCCCTTTGACTGGGCGATGATTCAACACAATCTGGGAATTGCCTACCACGATCGTATCCGGGAAGAACAGGCTCAGAACCAGGAAAAAGCGATAGCTTGTTACCAAGCAGCCTTAGAAGTTCGTACCTGCGAAGCTTTCCCCCAATACTGGGCAATGACCCAAAAAAGTCTCGGAATTACCTACTACGACAGGGTTAGAGGAGAGAAGATTCAGAATTTAGAAAAAGCGATAGGTTGTTACCAAGCGACATTAGAAATTTACACCCGCGAAGCTTTTCCAAAAAACTATGCAGAAACTCAATTTCACCTCGGTCAAGCTTATCAAGGTTCTCAACAATTCGCCAAGTCTTACACGGCTTTTAGTGCTGCCATTAACACTGTAGAATCCTTGCGAGATGAGATGATCTCTGGCTCTGGTGTAGAAAAAGATAAGCAGAAACTTGCTGAAAAATATAACCAAATCTATCAAGGCATCGTGGAAATATGCCTAGAGTTAGCTATAGATGAGCCACAGTACTATAACTATGCCATTGAATACGCAGAACGCAGCAAGACCCGTAACCTTGTAGAACTCATCCTCAGCCGCGATTTCCACAACCTTTTACCCCTAGAAATTGCCCGTAAACTGCGAAAACTTGAAGATGAAATTGCCATTGGTCAAGATAAAATTCAAACTGCTACCGCCGATGAACCAACTGCCCTAGCGCAACATCTCCAGCAATTGCGACAGCAGCACAACGAATTGCAAGACCGTTATCTGCCTATTGGTTATGGCTTCAAGTTTGACCAATTCCAGGCGACTTTGGATGACAATACCGCCGTTGTGGAGTTTTATTTTACAGGCGATAAGCTTTTCACCTTCATCTTCACCAACAAGACCCAAAATCCCATAGTATTGCAATCTGAACAACAAGATCTGAAACACTTTGAGAAATGGTTCAATGGATATCTGAGAGCATATAACAATCGCAAATCCCATTGGCAGCGTCGTCTGAGTGTCCGCTTACATCTGCTGGCGAAGATTCTACACATTAATGAAATTATTAAGCAAATTCCAGAAGAATGCGATCGCTTAATCTTAATCCCTCATAGGTTCCTGCATCTGTTTCCCCTTCATGCCCTACCCTTATCTCACAACGGTAAAACAGATTGCTTACTCGATCGCTTCTCCAACGGTGTCAGCTACGCGCCCAGTTGTCAACTCCTGCTCCAAGCACAACAACGAAAACGCCCTAACTTTACCCACCTATTTGCCATCCAAAACCCCACAAACGACCTTGCCTATACTGATTTGGAAGTGCAAGCTATCACAGACTACTTTAAGCCTGCTGATATCTTCAAAAAAACAGAAGCTACACTAACAGCTATCAATGAAGCTAAACTGAACACAATCCACTGCGCCCACTTTAGCTGTCACGGCTACTTTAACTTAGATAATCCCCGCAAATCTGCTCTCATCTTGGCAAATGCACCCCTAACTACCGCACCCATCAACCCAGACACAGAACGTTATCTTAATGTGCGCGACGGTGAAACCCATGACTTGAACCAGTGCCTCACCCTCGATGCCATCCTTAGCCTCAACTTAGAACAATGTCGCCTCGTCACCCTTTCCGCTTGCGAAACTGGATTGATTGATTTCAAAAACATCAGCGACGAATACATAGGCATACCCAGTGGCTTCCTCATCGCAGGTTCTCCCAGCGTCGTTAGTTCCCTCTGGAGAGTAAACGACTTATCGACAGCCCTGTTAATGATTAAGTTCTATCAGAATCTCAAATCCGGCTCAACCGTTGCCCTTGCCCTCAACCAAGCCCAAACCTGGCTCCGAGATGCCACGACAGTCGAACTACAGGCATGGACAAAGAGCTTAAACCTAGACGAAAATTTAATTAAACCCATTCGGAAAAAACTAAGCCGCCGCGCTTCTCACGAACAACCTTTTCATTCTCCCTACCACTGGGCAGCCTTCTGTGCTATCGGACAATAAATTATGATTGACGACGAACTCCTTCCCTATTTACCAACCCTACTCGAAACAAAATCTGACCTATTTACTACCCAAGACTTACAAGACTTGGATAATACGCTAACCCAAATACAAACTCTATCAGACAATGAGGCTGAGGAAACTCTGAATAATTTCTACATCACTCATCCTCGTATTCGTGATGAACTCGAAAACTTGGAGGAAGGCGATCGCGAACTCAAAAAAGTCAAACCCTCCCAAGCCAATCAATCCACTCGCATTACCAACTTCTTCCCAGAATTGAGCCAGCAGGTTAAAGACAAACTCAAATCTAAGTCAACCAATCCTGACTCAGACAAGAGCAATGGCTAGCAAAATCTACGCCCCCAATGTCCATTTATTTGCCTTTCACCTGAAAGACAACCATCCACCTAACCTACTCTGGGACAAATGGAACACCCTTCTCTCTCAACGCTTTGGCGTTACCAAACCCCTCGAAATCGAAGAAAAACCAGGCTATCGAGTTGACCTGCTCAAAGATAAAACCGACGATGATGTAGCTCTCCATTTTGAGAGTAAAATCTTCCTAGATGGCACACCTCTACCCATTACCGGACTTGCCACCCCCCTCCGCATTCACGATACCTACGTCCTCGCCCTCAACCTCCGCCGTCCCGAATTTGACGAAAATCAGAAGAAAACCAACCCCCTAAACCTCAACATTCTTGAACTCCTCAACCCTTCTGGCTGCTTAATGCCCAGTGAAATTGGGAGTTCCCTCGGTCAAACCCTACTCCTAACCGTTTGGTACACCGAAGAAAAACAGTGGTTGCCCTGGAAATCGCCACAAAATCGTCAAGAACTTAGGCAATTGGCAGACAATTGCTTAAGAGAATTCATCCCCAATCAATATCCTTTACCCGACTTTTACCGAGAAGGTCAACTATTCGGCAGTCCCATTTTTGAATACGGTGTTCCTACTCAAGAAAAAGACTACTGCCATATCCTAATTTGGGTCTTCTGTGAAACCGAAACCGACGACAAATTTACCGCCCACTATTCAACCTTCGTCAGTCTATTTTGCCATTTAAACAAAGTCGTCGCTGCCTTTCATCGCAGCCGTCAGGTTCATCATGTAGTTCGCCAAGAGTATCAAGCCATCGAACCCTATATCAATACAATCTTCCAGGGAATGCCCGTCGATAAACAACTCACTCAACACGAACTCAACCAATTCAAAAAATACCTCAAAGATATTCCTCAAAAATACTTATCCTACTCTCAATTAATCAGTGAACTAGACCGCTACCGCCTCACGATTGACACCAACGCTCAAAACTACAGGCGAGAACTCAACGATATCCAAAGCAAACTCCCCGCCGAAGATATCAGCTTCCTATCCCGCTTTTTGGATGACGACTACCGTCTTTTCACCGAACAAATTCAATCCGATTTAGGCTACTTCCAACACGGAGCCGGATTACTCGAAAAAGCGCTAACCGCCATCCAGGGACGAGTAGACATCGAACAAGCCGAGAGCGATCGCGCCACAGAATCGGCGGCTCAAAAACGACAACAACGATTAGAATTGTTAATTGCCGTTGTCAGCACAGGTTTAGCCGTCAGTGGTATCTCCTCTCAAGTCACTTCTGAACCTGTAAAAACAATTATTACTAAAAATCAACCCTCGGATAGCCCTGAAGCTGTCATTCCCCTTTATCTTTCCTACTACAATTTCCTTGACGTACTGTTTCATATAATCGTGGGAGTTCTCATAGCGCTTCCTGTAGGTCTTATAGTTTGGTGGATGCAAAAACGGTCAAATCGCACTCGTTAACTTCGTCCGCTGACCCTAAATAGGATTGCTATAAACAGCTTGCGGAATAATGATGATTTTATAGAGTTGCCGCAATAAATCGAGCTGACCAATTGCTGCCAGATTGGTGATGGGTGAGGTATCACTGACAACAATTATAGTAAGCCTATTAACTGCAATGTTTGAATATCCGACTGAAAATCCTCTACATCATAGTTGATACAAACTCCTCGTTTGGCTAATTCGTGTTGGAACTCAATTACAGTCAGTCCAGTCCAGGCGCGGACTTTGCCACTGCTGATTTTTTCTTGTTTGTACAGCATGATAGCAATCTCTAGCTTCATTTCATCCTCAGTCATTTTGGAGGCTTGGAGAATGTCATTCGGTATGACCAGACTCATCGGTTTCGGTTGGAGGAAATTGGATTATTCTGATTCTAGGGTATTAACTACGGGATTTTTCGAGTTCAACCCTTTCTTGAGGAGTGCGATCGCCTAAAATCTCCCCTGAGTCAACACCTTATACCAAAGCCGGGTTAGCCAACCCCTTTATAATCTAGTCCTTACCTTGCGGACTACCCTTCGGGAAGGCTTCGCATAAATTTGTGTAGCAGCGATTTCAATCGCCTCAAAAAGGGGTTCCTATTCCCTAATTAGACGGCTTCGGCGTTAACAGTAAATACAAACAAGGCACCACCAGCAACGCACTCAACGTCGCCGCAATTAAACCAAAGATAATTGCACTACATAAAGGCATCCACGTCGCCTGACTCAGCGCCAAGGGAATCAAGCCAATAATCGTAGTTAAACTCGTCGTCAAAATCGGTCGCAAACGGTCCGATACCCCATGAGCCGCCGCTTTTCGCACGTTCATCCCCTCTTGTTCATACTGGTTCATCGTATCCACCATGACAATGGCATCATTGACTACAATACCCACCAAAGAAATCACCCCAATAAACGCCGGAAAGGAAAAGGGAATCCAAGCCAGAAAAAACCCGCCCATTGTGCCAATTAAGGCAAAGGGAATTGCCAAGAGAATAATAAACGGCTGGCGAAATGAACCCAGTTGCAGCACTAACACCGCAAACACCATGATAATTGCCAAAATCAATGCTTGACCTGCTGAACCAAAGGTTTCCGCCTGTTCCTCCGCTTCCCCGGTAAACTGATAACGGTAACCGGGAGACCAAGACTGTTGCATCTGTTCCAATTTCGGTTCTAAATCACTGAGAATTTCGCCAACGGTGCGACTGGCGACTTTTGCCAATACGGTAACGGTGCGTTCTCCCCCTCGATGGGTAATCGATAACGGGGTTTGTCCCTGCACTGTCTCAATCACCGAGTCTGCTGCAATCACAGGCTGATCCGGATTTGAGCCAAAGAAGCGCACGGATAAGAGTTCATCTCGGCGAGTCGGACCCCCAACTTCTCCCCCGCGTGAGGGCCACTGTGTACTCAGGCGAATTTCTAAATCCTCCTCATTTCCACCCAGGACAAAATCGCCAACATCGTTGGTGGTCATATAATAACGCGCCTGTGCCGCAAGTTGTTCTTCACTAATTCCATAAAAATCAAGCTGTTCACGTTCAGGAATTAGTTTCAAATCCGGTTGCAAGTCGCCCAAATTATCGCGCACATCGGTTGTCCCCGGTATTTGCCGTAATGCTAACTGGATATCCCCAGAAATCCGCCGCAATTCACTCAGATTATTCCCGGTAATTTCGATTTGAATTGGGTCTTCGTTTTGGGCGGCTTGTTGGCTGTTGATCACTAAGGTGGCACCGGGATAAGAGGTGAGCGCCGCTTCCAGTTGGGGGCGCAGCTTCTCCACGTATTCAAAGGAGGTTAACTGCCGCTGTTCTTCAGGAACAAATACAGCATCAAATCCAACCAAATAGCTGGCTTGGCTGGGCTGCAATTCACCGGAACTGACTAAGGTACTGCGTCGTCCGACATATTTAATTACACTTTCAAAATAGTCTTTAGACCGTAAACGTTGACCCAAATCATCCGCTACCGCTTGTGACGTTTCCAACGTGGTTGTTGGCGGCATTTCCACATTAATACTCAAATCGCGGGTATCGGTTTCTGGAAAGAAAACCGTGGGAATTTGGGTAAAGGCAAAGACGGCACAGAGGAATAAGGCAATGGTTCCCGCCGTCCACGCCCGGGCAGTGGTTTGATTGCGAACGGTATGGTTTAAACTCCACTGAGTAAACCGTTCCGAGGCAGTTTCACTGAGTTGGTCAATGCGGGAGGTTTTATTTTCTTTGCTGATTCCAGCTAACAAAAAACGAGACAAAGGAACATCCACCAAAATCGCGATCGCAAAACTCAGCAACAAGCAGGTAATCGCCGTAATCGGCAGCAAGCGGATAAATTTTCCCATTGTCCCACTAATTGCCATCAGCGGCACCATTGCCAAAATTGTGGTTAACTGACCAGAAAATGCTGGAGGTGCATAGGTTTTTACCGTCTTCAGCGCCGCTTGATTAAAACCTAACTTAGAGATAAAAATTGCCTCGTGCATCCCCTCCATCATTAAGATGAAAACATCCACCAACAAACCCAACGACAATACCATACCAATCAGTACCATCGTATTCAGGGTTTGACCCGTTAACCATAAAATCGCCAATGCACCCAAAAAAGTTAAGGGAATGGACAGTCCAGCAATTAACGCTTCTCGCCAAGACAAGGCAATAAACAAAATCACAAATACCGCCGCCATTGCCTGCAACGCATTGGTAAATAAGTTGTCTAAATCCTCCCAAATTGTTTCGGATTCATCAGAAATAACTCGGTATTTCATCCCCGGAAACCACAGTTGAGGATTCTGCTGGGCGGCTTCAATTTCTGACAAAACCCGATTAATCACTTCAATTGAATCCTGTCCAGGGACTTTCTTAATCCCCACACTAATAACGGGTTCAAATTGTCTCCCCTGCCAACTAATAAAAGCCCGACTTTCTTCTTCCTCCAACTCTCGACGAACCGTGGCAATTTCTGCCAAGCGAACCACCCGCCCATCCAGACGAGCGATCGGCAATTCCCGTAAATCATCTAATTGGCGAAACCGTCCATAAAAGCGCACCTGCGTGCCAATTTGCTCACTCTCCACCTCATCTAAAGGCACATCGCGGTCAGCGGTTTGGATGCGATTGGCAACTGTCGTGGGTGGAATTTGTAGCGCGACTAGGCGACTGGGGTCAAGCTGAACTTGTACGACTTCATCCCGCGCCCCTCCCAGATTGACTTCGCTAACGCCGGAAACTTTTTCTAATCGTTCTTGCAACCGTTCCGCCGCTAAGTTTAAAACGGTGGCGTCTAGGTCACCAAATAGGGCTATGGTGAGAATGGGGACATCATCAAAAGAAACTTGTTCAACAACGGGTTGATCCGCTTCTCTGGGCAAATTGGGTTCGGCTTGAGAAACGGCATCACGTAGGAGTTGAATCGACTGTTCCACATCTGCCTCGGAGTTAAATTCTACCTGAATGATGGAGAAGCCACTAAATGAGGCACTTCTAAGTTCTTTCAGGTTTTCAACAGATTTAATCTCTGTCTCTAATTCATTGGTTACTTGCTGTTCAATGGTTTGCGGATCAGCCCCTGCCCAGGTTGTGGTGACTGTCGCTATGGCAATATTAATATCAGGGTTGGCTTCTTTAACGATCGCCGCGTAACCGAGAAACCCGCCAATTGTAAACAGCAGGCTTAACAAAATACCAAAAACGGGTTTGAGGAAAAAGAAACGAGATATTGGTGATGGTTTGGTCATTGGTCATTGGTCATTGGTCATTGGTCATTTGTCATTGGTCATTTGTCATTGGTCATTTGTCATTTGTCATTTGTCATTGGTTAGGGAATAGGGAACAGGGTAATAGGCTATAGAAATTTTGTCTCCCTCATCTCCCCATCTCCCCATCTTCCTTATTAATTGCGTTCAATAATCTCGACAGGTGTGCCATCTACTAAACGATTTTGTCCTTCAGTGACTAACAGTTCTCCAGGGGAAACACCGCTCTCAATTTCTCGCCGCTGAATGCCTGTAATTCCGGGTACAATTTGACGCTGATCCACTACTTTTTCTTCGGGATTGACGACAAAGACATAGGGGTCTTGATCACGATAAACAAAGGCATCTAAGGGAGCCACAACTGTATTGTCCTCGTCTTCCACAGCAATCCAAGCTGAAACCTGTTCTCCATGTTGTAGGTTAGTTGTGGTGTCCGTAATCCGAATGGTGACTTGAATCGATCGCCCCCCTGGACTAACAGCGGGGTTGACGGCAAATACTTCTCCTTTCGCACGCGCCCTTTCAATAATGGTTTGATTGGGACGTTCACCGGAGCGCTCCAGTTCTGAGACAATGTAGGCAGGTTGACCGGGACGAATCTGCTGTCCACTGGAGGCGGGGAAGTCGGCAATGACTTCAAATTGGCTGGGATCGATGACGACAATCGGTACTCGCTCTAAAATGCCTTGATAATCTCCTGCCAGTTGGGTAGACACGAGTTGAGGAGTATAATATTCGTTTTCGCGAATATTCAGATAGGCGACAACACCATCAAAGGGGGCGTAAAGTCGAGTACCTTCTAAGTCAACCTTCGCCTGAGTCAGTTGGGCGCGAGCCGTGGTAATCCCCGTTTCAGCGGCTTCCACCTGTTCTCTGGTGGCTTGAACTTGGGCTTGGGCGGCTTGAACTTGATCTTGGGCGGCTTGAACTTGGGCTTGGGCGGCTTGAATTTGGGCTTGGGCGTCTTGGAGTGTATTCTGGCGGGTATCAAATTCACTGGCGGGAATCACGCCCTGGTGATAAAGGAGTCGATAGCGTTCGAGTTGACTTTGCGCCAGATCCCGATTGGATCGCGCCTTGGTTAATTGGGCTTGGGCTTGGCTCACCTGAGAACGCGCCTGGGCGACTTGTGCCTGGGCTTGGGCGAGATTAGCGGCGGCGACGCTTTTCTGTTCTTGCGCCTCGGCGACAGCCGCTTGTGCTTGACTCACCTGGGCTTGGAGTTCCCGATCATCAATTCGGGCAAGCAGTTCCCCTTTTTGTACGCGATCGCCTTCTCGTAATCGTCGCCCCCCTTCCCGGTTGGCGATATATGTGACATCACCCGCTACGTCAAAGGTTAGATGTTTAAAGCGAGTCGCCCGGACATTCCCTTCACTGGATACCCAAGCGCGAATCGATTCTAATTGGGCTGGGGTAACCCGCACGGGTAAGGGGGAAGGTTGAGTGGTAGTAGCGGCTTCTTCATCCTTAGGCGACAGGCGCATCACCGATACACCACCAATCGCCAGCACTAACCCCACCAGGGGAATCAGCCACCATGCTTTTTTTAACTTGGTTTTGAGCTGAGAAGACTGGGGGGATTTTTTCCTATTTAAATCGTCTTGGTCAGCTTCGGGTTGTTGTGGTGATTTTTTGGCAGTTGCTTCGCTATCCTGTCTGTGTTGCTGATTGCCATTATCAACATGAGTATTCGCTTGATCAGGAGTGGCGGTAGTGTTTTCTGAAGGCATGGAAACCTGACGGTGACGACAATTGAAGGTCTTACTTTTAAAGTTACTCAGGCGTTTGAATATCTCCTCTTCTCTAAGAGAGAGTTTTGGCAAACTAGACCTATGCCCCTAGCAGCAGTAACATAAGCTACAAAATTACCTATTTTTTTTAGGCAGATCAATCCGGGCTTCATCGCTACCATCATCTTGACTATGAACTGACCCAAGAAATTTTCTGTCAAGAAATGTTCACAACGATTGGTCAATATCCAGTTTTTTGATTAATAATAGGAGTTTTAATAGACAGAAAATTTCAAGAATCTGGGAGAAGCCCAAAATGAGCGATCGCCTAAATTTTTTATATCCTCGTTGTCGCTACTATGGTCAGATAAAACCGGACTATCTGGTCTTTAATGCCAATTTGCAAGAATTTGCCCAGCGAGTGACCACCATCTGCAACCTACAAACCTCCGGAAAATTGCCTCCGGAACAGGCTTATGATCAAATTCAAGACCTTTGGCAGCAGTTACAACAATCGGGTCAGCATCTTCTGGATATGGATTAGAGCCTAGAAAAAGGTAGAGGATAGAAGGTTTAATGTGTCCGGAATTTTTAAACCTTAATGTCAATTTAAATGCATGATAGGTTACGGATCAGCACACAGAAAATCAGTGATCCAAATCAACTTTTAAGGGTGATGTGGCGAACTCAACTCGGAAATACACTCTAAATCAGTAGTCCTGAACAACTTATTCGTCAGGTCGAGACAAATGTAAACAAAAATTACGTCGATTTACCATGGAGAATTCGGCAATCTGGCGTATATCTCATTAGCCTTCTTACCTACACAATAAATAAGAGACAGAAATAAGCCAACCTAACAGACATAACCCAATGCAAACCACATCTTTACCAAAAAGCCATAAAACACGGATTTTACTAGCGGAAGACAATCGGGTGAATCAGAAGTTTGCCGTACTTTTGCTAAAGAAATTAGGCTATCAGGCTGATGTCGTGAGTAACGGTGCAGAGGTGTTACAGGCTTTGCATAGCCAGTCTTATGATGTCGTGTTTATGGATGTGGAAATGCCAGAAATGGATGGTTTAACCGCGACTCGCCAGATATGTGAGCAGTGGGCTGCTGGCGAACGTCCTCGGATTATTGCGCTTACAGCTTATGCTCGGCGGGGCGATCGAGAACAGTGCTTGGCGGCGGGGATGGATGATTATATTACGAAACCGATTGAGTTGCCAAAACTGGTTCAGGCGTTGCAGAAGGTATCGGATAGTGATCAGGGGTTACATGGAGATGAGGGCGCAGGTGTTTTTCCGGCGTCGCCAAGGTTGCTTGATACGGAGTCGGAGGTATTAGCTCCTAAGATATGGCAATCCTTAGAGAAATTAGCGGGAGCAAAAGCCCATATTGTCTTGGATAAAATTGTGGGGGACTATTTAGAAGATGCACCCGAACGACTTCAAGCCATTCAATCGGCGATCGCAACCCAAGATGCAGAGGCGCTAAGACAGGCGGCTCATAGTCTCCGTTCGAGTAGCGCGAATCTGGGTGCTGTCACTCTTTCCCATCTCTGCAAGAAGTTGGAAGCCTTGGCAAGTGCGGGTATGAGTGAAGTCCCTGCCGAGCAACTGGTTCAGGTCAAGGTAGAGTATGAGAAGGTGAAAACTGCTTTAATTAAACAGGTGTCAAAATCTCCAATTCCCATTCCCTAATCATAATCATGTCCGGTTGAATACCCATAATTACGGTGATGGGGTGAGGGGGAGATGGGGTGAGGGGGAGATGGGGAGAAGTTTTTATTAGGAGTGATTTGCCGGACATGATATCAGACTCTCGGGCGATTTTAATCGCGGCTACACAAACATAGTAGGGGCTTGGTTATCAAGCCCCTACCTGGTAAACCTCTACGGCAAAATCATTCTTTCACCTACCCTCCTACTATGGATTTTCAGCCTGATCAACCTTTAATCCTCGTCGTTGATGATGATCGTTCGATGCGCTCATTACTCAATTTAGCGATGACAGAAGAAGGATATGGCGTTGTGGAAGCGAAGGATGGGGAGCAATGTCTGAGCGAATATATGCATCATCAGCCAGACATGGTATTGTTGGATGCAGTTATGCCGGGATTGGATGGCTTTACCTGCTGTAAGCGTTTGCGTTCTCTACCAGGAGGCGATCGCATCCCGATTTTAATGATTACGGTTCTGGATGATCAAGATTCTGTGGATCATGCTTTTGCCGTAGGTGCAACGGATTATGTCACCAAACCCATCTATTGGGCGGTTCTCTCCCAACGAGTACGGCGTCTCTTGACGGCGGCTCAAGCTTTAACACAGGCGGAACAAGCCACCCAGCAATTACAGCGTTTACAAGAGTGGGATGCTTTATTCGCAGAGATTCTCCAGCGCTTGTGTAAGTCTACTCCTGTGTTAACGCTGCTGGATTTCACGGTGGCGAAGCTGCGAGTTCAGTTAGAGGTTGAACGAGTCATCCTTTATACCTTAGGCGATCAATCGATTGTGGAATCCGTCGCCCCCGGATATCCCTCGGTACTAGAACTTTACCTTGCTGATCCCGGTTTAGAACAAGTCTATAAGACGGTTTACCAACAAGGGCAAATTGTAGCGATTGAGGATATTGAGCAAACCGAACTCTCAGATGTTGCGATCGCGCAACTGACTCCCTTAAAAGCCAAAGCCGTTTTAATTTTACCCTTAATCAGTCACGGTCAACGATTAGGGGGGCTGTGTGTCCATCAATGCATAACACCACGCCATTGGGATCAGCCGACAATAGAGCGATTGAGAGATCTGAGCAACTTACTCGCGATCGCCCTTTTCATGAACACAAATTGAACATAGCATAAACGCGATCGCTAACATTGAGCGTCCAGACTGGAACTCAATCAATCATTGAGGTTTGACCATGACTCTGGAAGAATTAGAGAGAGAGTATCGAGACGCGATCGACATTTTAGGCAACCAACTCCAAAATACCCTACTCGGACTCTCTCAAACTGAAACCCGACTCACTCAAATTGGAGAATCTGTGAATAATCTTACCCGAATTATTGAGGAATTTATTCAACAGCAACGCCAATCCGAGTCGGAATAGAAGGTTTTGTTGTTCATTTCTTGGTGAGTATCTAAAATACAGCGCTTTTCAAGTAACACAGACAGATCCCCGACTTCTCCAAGAAGTCGGGGATCTTGCTTAAGGCTGTACCTGATCAACCACCAATTCTGCTGTAAATGGCTAAACCCGCCCCTACCCGAAAACAGACATGCCAATTATTTCAATTCCTTCTGAATCGCACGCCTAATATCCTGCACCATCGTCGGTTTCACCAAAAAACAGCAAGCCCCCAATTCAAATGCTCGCTGTTTATCCGAATTAAAGGAAAGTGCTGAAAGAATGACCACCGGGATTGGTAACGATTGGGATTGTCGCAGTTGTTCCATCAAAGTAAAGCCATCAATCTCTGGTAACTTGAGATCCAGTAAAATTAAATCAGGTTGAAATTCTCTCACCACCTCTAAAAAATTAGCGCCATCGGGTTTAGCATAAACTTCATACCCATGCAACTCAAGATATTCACTAATTGCTTCCCGATTCAAGTCGTTATCTTCGATAAATAAAATTTTCACCAGCTACGATAGAGAGATTGACATGCTCCCGCTGCTAACCTCTACAAGGTATAAGTAGGTGGACACAATACAAGCTAACGAAGGGGGAAGCCAGCGGATGCTTCGCTTTTTGTTCCATGGGGGAGAATTCAAAGCCTCTCCAAATAAAAAAATATATTCCGCTTCCCTCTCCTTGTAGGAGAGGGCTAGGGAGAGGTTCGGAGAGAGGTTTGGAGAGAGGTTTTCCAGATCCCGACCAAAAGTAAGAGAGTTCACCTTGTTCGGTGTAGAGGCGGATTCTGGTTGTAGTACAACTCAAGCCGCGCCAAACTCTTCTTGCAACGCTTCATCATTATCATCAGCAATAGTAGCAACAATCGTAATCGCCCGAGAAATTTCTCCCGGCGATAGTTCAGCCACCGTGCGCGATGATAACACCACCACTTGATCATCCACAATCCCAAAACGGGATTCAAAGGTATCTGACCAGTTCATTTCCAGAAGCCTACGCATCAATTCGGCTTCTTTTTCTGCCGGGAGGTTCAGCACCGAAGACCAAACGGTGAATGTATCCTCGTCTGTAGAACCCGTTAGCTGGACAAAGACTTCTACACTACCATACTTAAACTTCCAGAGATAGCCTTCATCGTTATGGCTAACCATAGCGCTGTCATCTTGCTCCAGGCTAGAGATGACTGTTTCGATGGTTTCTACATAGTTGACGGTAGTCTGGTCTTGGATGAACTCCGTGGAGACAATCTCTTCCGTTGACAAGCTTTCTGTAGACACCGTTTCTGGATTCGATTTTTTAGTGGTCATAAACGTTTCTCTATAGCAATTGACAATTGTATATAACACAAGGCGTGGTATTTACGGTGGATACGTCCTGTAGCTTGCTGGGAACATGGCGAGCATTATCAGCGATGCACCTAACTTTAACCAATGATGAAAGAAAAGGGAAGGCACTAAGTCCCACACCATAATCGCCAGATTTGGCGTCTTTGATACTTGGGAGTACCCCCAAGCTTATTTTATCCGTTAATACCGATTACTTACCCGCAAAGACCCAGATCCCCGACTTCTTCAAGAAGTCGGGGATCTTACTGAGGGGTTCTCAACTCTAGAGAGCGAATTCAGAGAAAATGTGCCTAAGCCGTAGCTTTGTGTTGCTTATTGGGGACAATATTCAGTCCGTTCAAGAACATCGGTACAAACTTTTCCATAAACATCTTGGGATCACGTTGCCAAGCTCGTTGTGCCACAGTTAGACGGGTCATCTGCAATTCGGGGGCTAGCAGTGTCTGCGGTATGTTTTCCATCAGGTACTTGGGACGTTCCCAAACCTCTAAAGTATTGGCAATTTCTAACAGATGGTTGAGTCGGCGCAGTTCTGCACCAGCCATGATATCCATACCAGCCTCATAAGCTGCCTGTTCAATTGCCACATACTGGCGCTTAGCTTGTTCCACCTTCCGGCGATGTCGGGGGCTTTTATCAGCGATTTTAGCCAGCCATCGGTTACCCCATCGCACGTGAACCGCTTCTTCTGGGAAAATTCGTTCAATTGTTTCTCTAATCTTGATGTTTTCTTCGGTTTGTGGAGCGTCTTTCAAGGCTCGAATATGAGCCGAGAAATATTCACAACCGCGCTTTTCCGTGACGTTGATTGCTGCTAAGGCAGCAATAAGACCATCTTCTTTGTTGCCTGGTGATTCATAGGTTTGCTGGTCGATGAGTCGCTCGAACTCATGGATGTAGGATACTCCGGGAGGCATACCAATATCTGCACCCAAGTCTACTAGAAGGTCTGTCAACCACATCGCATGGCGAGCTTCGTCACAAATATGGTGAGACAGTTCCTGTACCAAGTCTCGCGGTTGACCATTGAGTTTTTCGACCACTTCCGTGAGGTCTTTGCAGCTATGTTGTTCGTTATAGCGGTAGCGATTTAGCGTGATCAGGTGCATTTCGCGATCGCTCACTACCCCTCGGAGGATTTCACGCGCACTAACAGAGTTTTTGAGTTTGCGGGGATAAGCAACAGTCATTTGTATGTTTTTTTGTAAATTTACTGTTTAAATGCTAACAAACATAAAAATTCCCTTTGCTTCCCCCAGCCAGTTAATCAAAAAGCCACCCCTAGGGATGGCTTTTTTTGTCATGTTGTGCTAGCGGTTGAGACTAGACATCATAGTAGAGGGAAAACTCATAGGGATGAGGACGCAACCGCATCGGGTTGATCTCATTGTCGAGTTTGTAAGCAATCCAGTTGTCGATAAAGTCTTCGGTGAATACACCTGTACTGGTCAAGAAACTATGATCCTTCTCCAAATGCTCTAAAGCAGCTTCCAGAGAACCAGGAGTTGATGGGATTTTGCTCAATTCCTCGGGTGAGAGGTCATAGATATCCACATCCAACGGTTCGCCCGGCTCAATTTCATTCTTAATCCCATCCAAACCTGCACACAACATTGCAGCAAAAGCAATATAAGGATTACAGGTTGCATCAGGACAACGGAATTCCATCCGCTTCGCCTTGGGATTGTCACCAGACAGAGGAATCCGGATGGAGGCGGAACGGTTTCCTTGGGAGTAAGCCAAGTTTACAGGCGCTTCAAACCCTGGCACCAAACGCTTGTAGGAGTTGGTGGTTGGGTTGGTTAAGGCTAACAAAGCGGGGGCGTGTCTGAGCAAACCGCCAATATAGTGCAGCGCCATCTTGCTTAACTTCGCGTAGCCATCGCCGAAGAACAGAGGTTTCCCATCCTTCCAAATCGACTGGTGGGTGTGCATCCCTGAACCATTGTCGTTGAAGATTGGCTTGGGCATAAATGTGGCAGTTTTGCCATACTTCTTGGCAACGTTTTTAATCACATATTTGTACGTCATCAAGAAGTCACCCGCTTCAACGATAGGCGCAAAACGGACACCAAGTTCGTTCTGTCCCCCTGACGCAACTTCGTGGTGATGCTTTTCAATCGGCACCCCACACCGACCCATGGTCAGCAGCATTTCGGTACGCATATCTTGCAGCGTATCCGTAGGTGAAACGGGGAAATACCCTTCTTTGTAACGAGGCTTGTATCCTAGGTTACCGCCAGCTTCTTCCCGTCCGGAATTCCAACGCCCTTCCACGCTGTCTACATAGTAGAAGCCTTTGCTCTCGGTTTGATCAAAGCGAACATCGTCGAAGATAAAGAACTCCGCTTCCGGACCAAAAAAGGCAATATCGCCAATTCCTGTGGACTTCAAAAAGTCCAGTGCTTTCTGAGCGATCGTGCGGGGATCGCGGTCGTACCATTCACCCGTGCGGGGTTCCTTGATTGAGCAGATCATGCTCAGGGTTTTTTCTTGCATGAATGGGTCGATCCAAGCCGTTTTCGGATCGGGCACCATTGCCATGTCGGACTCGTTAATGGATTTCCAACCGCGAATACTTGACCCGTCAAAAGCTACCCCATCTTCAAAAGCACTTTCGTCAATTTGATCATAGTAAAACGAGCAGTGCTGCCAGATCCCTGGCATATCAATGAATTTGAGGTCAATAATCTTAATGTCTTCCTCTTGAATCAGTTTCAAGACATCTTGGGGCGTTTCTGGCATGAATGACTCCTTTTGTCAAGTGGACTATTGTTTAGAAAAGTTCAAATAACGGTGGGGTAGTTACAGGTCTCACCGACCTCAACAGACGGTGATGCCTGTCCTAAACCTGACGCTTAGGACTACAGGGGAACTTGGGAATTAAATGTCGCACAAACCAACTAGACATGAGATGAGAAAACGATACGGTTGATCATGGCAGGAGATGGAAACACGGGTAGACCCGATCAGCTTGCCCCCGGCGTGTGAGAAACGAGACAAGATACAGTTGGTTGGGTGCGAACTTTCTCCCTAAGCCTGGGAGCCGTTATCGTACCATCTCAGGTTTACCTCAACAACCTGATTGGACTTGAAACCTGTCTCCTGGTCATCTGACTCATCCTAGGGAGAGGGAGAGGGAGCTTTTGTATCCAAAGTTACAGAATCTCGTTTCCTGATCCTTGATGTCCTAAGAAAAAGATTAAATTGTATTAAATATTACAAAATGATAAGGATTGCCCGTCCCCTATTTGTCAATCCGCTCAACAATGACGTATTCTAGTCTAGATAAGCCAAGTTGCTTTGGGAGCAATAGTTGGGCAGTCCAGCTTATATGCTCAAGAATGGTGCAGGAATTCTCATTCCAGAGACTTTTGATGAGAGCGTCGCAATAACTGGCAATATAAATAGATAAAGATATATAGATTGGGAGAGCCGACTCATGCGGGATGCGATTACAAGCCTGATTAGAAACTACGATATTAGCGGTCGTTACCTTGATCGCGATGCGATCGATTTACTCAAATCTTACTTTGACAGTGGTACAGCCCGAATTATGGCAGCAGCAGTGATTAATGCCAACGCCGCCTCAATTGTCAAGCAGGCAGGATCGCAACTCTTTGAAGACGTGCCGGAACTGATTCGTCCGGGTGGTAATGCTTACACGACTCGTCGCTATGCCGCTTGTCTGCGGGATATGGACTATTATCTCCGCTATGCCAGTTATGCACTGGTTGCCGGGAGCATGGATGTCCTAGATGAACGGGTCTTGCAAGGTTTGCGGGAAACCTACAATTCGTTGGGGGTTCCTATTGGTCCGACGGTTCGTGGTATCCAAATTATGAAAGATATCCTGAAAGAACAAGTCGCCGCCACTGGAGTTGCTAATACGGCATTTGTAGATCAGCCATTCGACTACATGACTCGTGAATTGAGCGAAAGCGATATTTAATGGTATTTCGCACCCAAAAGGGTTACATCTAGGTTTTTGGTGATTGGGGAACAGGTAATTAGGGACATGTTTAATGTCTCTTCTGGGTATTCACAATTAATGACTAAGTAGGTTGGTGGAAATAAACTTAACTAGATTAAGTTATGTAAACAAGCCTCAAACCCTTACTGTTCCCTGTTCCCTGTTATACACCGAGCGTGTTACCGAGCGGCGTCGAGGTAAGTCGAGGTGTTCCCTAATCTCCACCGTTAACTTTAATTGTGTCCACCTACTTACAACTGATGCTAAAAGTCCGAAAATACTCAATGTGATGCTCTTTGGGTGCGACTTTAACGATTTTTCCAGATTAATTTACTTTTGGGATAAGGTGTATATTCCCAGAGCAATTAACCCTAGGGCAAGAACCTGTCTGATGCCAAACGGTTCTCCCCAAATTAAATGAGCCAAAAAAGCCACCGCTACATAACTAATTGAAACGCTAGGAAAAGCCACAGAAACAGGGATTTCCCTAAGGGCAAAGATATAGAAAAGGGAAGCACAGAAATAAGAGGATAATCCCACAATAATGTAGGGCTGAAGAAAGAAAAGCTTATTGCCAATACCCTGCATAGCACCAGCTTTAAGGCTTAGTTGCCCACCGATACCGATAAGAATCGAAATAATTAAAGCGAAATAGGCATTCATGAAAAAATTCTCCAATGAGCGTAGAACTATCTTAATCTGAATGTCACAGAAATAAGCCTTTGTTGCTCCCCAGATTTAGGATTAAGCCGCATGACATTTATCTGAATTGACCTGAGCCATCTTGAGTGAGATCCTGACTTATTCCGAGCTAATCTGTGCTTTATTCCTGACTTTTTCCCATTGAATCTGCCAAAATTTAGAGAGAAACTTGCAGATGTCCACTAAAAAACCAATGGGGGTTGAGAGCGTGAGTGAGAGTAGACCTACGGCATCTGGGTTGATTCATGGATGCGGTGACATCTGTAAAAACCATAACGTTACAGAAACCCGCGCCAAAATGTTACATAAAGTACAATAAATCAACCGCTAGCATAGTGAAATAGAATAGGTCGATTATAGGTTATGAGTAAACGCGATAATCCGCTAGTATTGATTTTAGCTTTAGCCGCTACCTTGGGTCTGATTGGAGGTGGTCTGTGGGTGTTGAGTAAGGCGGCACCTGATCTAGTTCCTAATCTGTCAAGTCAGAGTCAAACCAAAGCCGCCAAAGGTGAACTGAGAATTCTGGGAGATACATTCAGCGGCTATAGCACGTTTCGCAGTCAGCCGTTTCAAGAGGCATTAGAAGAGGTTGGGCTGAAACTGCGCTATCAAGATGAGTTTGATCAAGCTAGACGGGCTGAATTATTGAATCAGGGAAAAGCCGATTTATTAGTCACGACATTAGATCAGTTCCTGCAACAACAACCCGAAGGACAAATTATTGGCTTGATTGACCGCACGGTAGGCGCTGATGCCGTTGTGCTGAATACGAAGAAATATCCAAACCTGAAGTCACTCTTAGATCTTAAGCGATTAGTTGAGCAGGAGCGATCGCAAGGACGACAGTTAACCCTCACCTTTGCGGGCGATACCCCCAGTGAGTACCTGGCGCTGGTGTTGAGTACCAAGTTTGAGGCGTTTAAGCTGGCTGATTTTCAAGTCAAAAAAGTCGCTGATGCATCTGAGGCGTGGCAACTTTTACAAGATCCCAATCAGAATGTGGCGGTGGCGGTGATTTGGGAACCCTATGTCACCCAAGCCAAAAAACAAGGGCATACTGTCGTTTTATCCAGTCAGGATGCACCCCAAGCTATTGTGGATGTGATTGTGGCATCCAATCGCTTGATTGAGTCTCAACCAGAGAAAATTTCAGAACTACTGGAAGCCTACTATCGCCGGATTGACGCTAATGTTCGCGAACCCTCCCAATTAAAAACACAAATCGCAGAAGATGGGGAATTATCTTCTAGTGAAGCTAGTGCCGTTTTACAGGGAATTGACTTTTTTACTGCCTCTGAAGCCCAGCAATGGATGAGTGATAATATCCTAGAAAAACGGATTGGTTCCACCGCCGCCGTATTAGTTTTAGCGGGTCGATTAAATGATGTTCCTCAAAACCCCCAGACCTTATTTTCACCTCAGTTTCTCACCAAAGCGGCAAATAATACCGAAACCTTAATTAGCCTAGTGCGTGCCGATAACCCAGAATTGGCAGACCGACTTTCTGGGAAGGGGCAAACCGTTGCTGCTGTGCCGCAAGTCTCCGCCCAACAGATTACCGCTGCACCGGATATTGGCAACTTAGAAGTGCGAGGCGAAGTTAAATTTGGTGTGGGTTCAGCGACATTAACGAATCAAGGGCAACAAACTCTGAATCAGTTAGCCACTGAAATTCAGGAGTTTAATCCCCAAACTTTAGCCGTGCGGGTGATTGGTCATACCTCGAAAACAGGGGCAGCAGCGCTGAACCAAACCTTGAGTCAACAACGCGCCCAAGTTGTGGTGAACTATCTCAAAAATCGTGGTCTTAAGCATAACTTTGTCGCAGAAGGTAAAGGCTTTAATCAACCTCTGCCTGGAATTCCGCCGACAGATCCTCGTCAACAGCGTACAGAAATACGCTTAGTTCGGGTTAACTAAGAAAGTTTTGAGTGTGTAGGGGCGGGTTTCACTATTATCTTTTCAAATGGTGCGTTACGCTTACGCTAACGCACCCTACACCCGCCCCGATCAAGTATTCAATGTGGAGTTTAAAACCATGAAAATTCGGACTATTGTTGCCTGGTTTACCTTATTTTTTGTCAGTTTAACGATTGCGGTTAGCTGTACTCCTGCTACTGATGTCTCTACCTCTGAATCCCCCTCAACACCAGCCGTTCAGATGGGATTCAGTGCGTGGCCCGGTTGGTTTCCCTGGCAAATCGCCGAGGAAGAACAACTCTTTACCGCCAATGATGTGAAAGTGGATTTGAAGTGGTTTGATGGCTATCTGGATTCAATTAATGCCCTAGCCGCAGGTCAGTTAGATGCTAATACCCAAACCTTGAATGACACGATTAGTTCCGTTGCCGCTGGTTCGGATCAAGTTATTGTTTTGGTGAATGATAATTCAACCGGAAATGACAAAATCATTGTTCGTGAAGGGATTGATGAGGTCAAGGATTTAGCCGGAAAAACGATTGCCGTCGAAGAGGGGACAGTTGATCATTTCCTTTTACTATTGGGTTTAGAAGAAGCTGGATTATCTCCAGATGATGTGGAAATCAAACCCTTAGAAACAGGGGCAGCCGCCGCCGCCTTTGTTGCCGGACAGGTGGATGCTGTCGGTATATTTGCGCCGTTTACAACCAAGGCATTAGAACGTCCAGGGAGTAAAGAGTTGTTTAGTTCAAAAGACTTTCCTGGTGCAATTCCTGATCATCTCGTTGTAAGTCGGCAAATGGTTGAGGAACGTCCGGAAGCGGTACAAGCTTTAGTCAATACGTGGTTTGACACGCTGAATTTTATGGATAAAAATTCGGAAAAGTCTTTGCAGATTTTAGCCAAACGAGCTGGAGTGACGGAGGAGGAATATAAGGAATACGATGCTGGCACTACTATTTTTAGTATTGAAGATAATTTAGCCGCGTTTGAACCAGGAGATGATATGACATCACTTCCTTATGCGGCTGAAGAAATTAGTACATTTTTGGTAGAGACGGGTTTGATTGAACAAGCTCCTGATTTGGGGCAACTCTTAGATGATCGCTTTGTTAAAGCCTATGCGGAAAAGCAGCAAAACTGAATCGATTCAGGACTGATTTGCTCTTGTACACAATTGTGGTTGCCCTAATTCATTGTGAATCTTTATCCACAACAACCCGGTGTGTATCAACCTAAGAAGATGATGTAGAGAATTGCAGCCAATCGTTTCGGGTAAATTTTAATGATTCGGACTTCTGACAATTTGTGTACAAGAGAGGTAACACCTTCTCCTCATACACTGAAACCTACGGTATTTTGGCGTATTGCCGAAGACATTCCCAAATCCTTAACTTGGACATTGATGGTTTTGTCTATCGGTATTCCATTGGGGTTATGGTGGCTGGTTTCTCATTCGGGGTGGGTTGAGCCTCTGTTTTTACCGACACCAGAGAATGTTTGGCAAGCGATTGTGTCACTTTGGACAAGTGGCGATTTGCGCCAGGATATTTTAGCAAGTGTGTTTCGGGTTCTGAGTGGGTTTCTCCTCGCCGCCTTGATTTCGATTCCCTTGGGAACTTTCATGGGAACATTTGCCAGTATTCGGGCGTTAATGGAACCGATTATTGGAATTGTGCGATATATGCCTGCGCCAGCCTTTATTCCGTTACTCATTTTATACTTTGGTGTTGGCGAAACCCCGAAAATTTTGCTGATTTTTATCGGCACTTTATTTTTTAATACACTGATGGTCATGGATTCGGTGAAGTTTGTCCCCAAGGAGTTAATTGAAACATCTTATACGTTAGGGGGAAAACGCCATCAAGTTTTACTGAATGTTGTTTTTCCCTTTATTCTGCCCAGCATCATTGATGCTTGCCGGGTCAATATTGCCGCCTCTTGGAATTTAGTGATTGTGGCAGAATTAGTGGCAGCAACTGAAGGATTGGGACGCCGGATTAGTGTGGCACAGCGGTTTCTGAGAACGGATCAAATTTTTGCGGGACTCATTGTTATTGGACTAATTGGTCTAACGTTCGATTTGTTATTTAGATTGCTGCTGCGATTATCATGTAAATGGACTATAGATTGATGATTAACTATAAAGGACAAATGACTAATGAGCCAACTAACTGTTTCTCAACTTTATAAACAATTCTCCAGTCGTAAGGATGTCACAGTTGCCCTTAAAGATATCAATATGCACATTGAAACGGGTGAATTTGTGAGTGTAGTGGGTGCATCAGGTTCGGGTAAATCAACGTTATTACGTCTAGTTGCCGGGTTGGATCAACCAACGGCAGGTGAAATCTGTGTCGATGGCGTGCGAGTGACTGGACCCGGTTCAGATCGAGGGATGGTATTTCAAAGTTATACCCTCTATCCCTGGATGACGGTAGCTAATAATGTGGGATTTGGTTTAAAGTTACAGGGACTATCCAAAGCGCAACGACGGCAGCAGATATCCTATTATTTAGAGGTTGTGGGATTATCAAAGTTTGCTAAAGCACTGCCCAAAGAACTCTCCGGGGGAATGAAACAACGAGTCGCGATCGCACGGGCGTTAGCCTGTCAGCCTAAAATTTTACTCCTGGATGAACCCTTTGGCGCCTTGGATGTGCAAACTCGCGAAGCCATGCAGCAATTCCTCCTACAATTATGGCAACGAACGGGGACAACAATTTTGATGATTACCCATGATGTAGGGGAAGCGGTGTTTCTCTCCCAACGCATTTATGTGCTGACGACGCAACCGGGTACAATTCAAGGGGAAGTGAGGATTGATTTACCGCGCGATCGCGTAACTGATAATTCTGATGGACGTAGGCTGAAAATTAAACGTTTGTCGGCGTTTCAAGACTACACCGATCAGATTATTGAGTTACTCACCGATCAACCAGAAGCTGCACTTTTGCAGAGCTGATTGATTGTTAAGTAGGTTGGTGTAAATAAACTCAAATATATTAAGTTATGTAAACAACCCTCAGACTCTTACAAAGGACGAATGACGAATGACGAATGACGAATGACGATCACCACAGTTAACTTTAACTGTGTCCACCCACTTAGTTAGCTCAAAGACGTTCCACGTTGCCTAATTTTAATCTAACCAATCATCGATGGGATTGGCTTTAAAATGAATGGGTGGTTTCTTGGTGTTAACCGTTGGCGGAGCCTGTTTTCTTTGCTTCTGTTGGGTTGGTGATTTGGATAAATTTGGGGATGGTGAATGACGGGCTGGCGGTGATGAAGCTGAGTATTTTGACTTACGAGCCATTTGTCTACGTTTAGCCGCCGATTGAGAACGCAAGCATTCATGGGCTTCATTCAGTTCTTGTAACTTGTGCTGGGCTTTCCGTTGTAGGCGGGGATGACCCACAAAACGGTCAGGATGCCATACCCACGTCATGTCTAGATACCCTTGGTGGACTTCCTCGGGTGAGGCATTAGAATCTAAATCCAAGACTCGGTAGTATCGTTCTACGTCTAACATCTACAACCATCCTCACGAGTGACAGCAATATCTTGATATTGATAAAAATAGTAATTCAAGTTCTCTGTTGTTGTGGCTGAAATCATGCAAAACAATACATCTATTTAGGAAAGATATAATTTGTAAGTTTTCGTTAACGTAAGTTAACAAATTTAAATCCTCTTGTTTACTCAATTGTTTAGAGTTTGAGCGTTTTTATAGCAATATAGGTCATATCAGATCAAGTTACCCGTTCTTAAGTTGAACAACCCTAACTAATCTAGAGGAGGGGTGAAAAATAGGTAATTAGACGGAGATCAAGTAGTATATTTCCTCAGAGCGTGTTGAAAAAGGTGTCTGCACAGAGGAAGGGCGGGTTGAGACATCGCTATAATGCTTTGAACCTTTCGCCCACAACCCACACCAGCCCTTACCCTAGCTTTTCAGGTGCTTTTCACACACCGTCTAGTCGTTCAAGTTGAGTAAAAATGCAGTTAGCAGCACGAGTTGGTCAAGTCTCTCCCTCTCTCACCCTAGCGATTTCCGCCAAAGCCAAGGCGATGAAACTCGATGGCTTGGATGTGTGTAGTTTCAGCGCAGGGGAACCGGATTTTGATACCCCGGCTCATATTAAGGCGGCGGCGAAGAAAGCCCTAGATGAGGGGAAAACCAAATATGGACCCGCCGCAGGGGAACCGAAATTACGGCAAGCGATCGCGAATAAACTGCGCCGAGATAATGGGTTAGAGTACCAGCCGGAGAATATCATCGTCACCAATGGCGGTAAGCATTCCCTATTTGGTTTAATGCAAGCGCTGATTGAACCTGGGGATGACGTGATTATTCCCGCCCCCTATTGGCTTTCCTATCCGGAAATGGTCAAACTGGCAGGGGGTACACCAATCATTGTGCAAACGGATGCGTCAACGGGGTATAAAATCACGTCAGAGCAACTCCAGGCGGCGATTACGCCCCAAACCAAGCTATTTATCCTCAATTCGCCCTCGAACCCCACCGGGATGGTGTATACCCCAGAGGAACTCAAAGCCCTTGCCCAAGTGATTGTAGAACGGGATATTTTAGTCGTCTCGGATGAAATTTATGAAAAGATTCTTTACGATGGCGCTCAACATTTGAGTATTGGTGCTATTGGATCAGATATCTTTGATCGCACGATTACCAGTAATGGGTTTGCCAAAGCCTACTCGATGACGGGTTGGCGTGTGGGGTATTTAGCGGGTGCTGTGGATTTAATTAAGGCAGTTACCACGATTCAAAGCCACAGTACCTCTAATGTTTGTACCTTTGCCCAGTATGGCGCGATCGCAGCCCTGGAAAATCCCCAAGACTGTGTAGAAGAAATGCGCCTTGCCTTTGCTAAACGCCGACAAGTCATATACGAACGCCTGAATAATATTCCGGGAATTCGTTGTTCTCAACCCAATGGGGCGTTCTACGTCTTTGCCGATATTAGCAAAACTGGACTCCAATCCCTGGAGTTTTGTAATCGCCTTTTAGAGGCTGAGAAAGTAGCGACAGTTCCCGGTATTGCCTTTGGTGTCGATAACTGTATCCGTCTGTCCTATGCTACTGATATGCCATCCATTGAAAAGGGTATGGATCGATTGGAGAAATTTGTTCGCCAGTTAAGTTGAGCGCTTGGTTCTAGGTGGAGTCAGGGCGGGTTTTGAATAAACGTTGTCATCAACAGCGAAACGAAAATCCCTAAACCCGCCCCTACAAATTAGGTTCCATGAACGAAGCCAAGGGTCAAAACTATGTCAAACTAGCGAAGCCAAGGATAAACAATCAACACTTACAACTGTTTCTTAAAAATTAGGAGATAACACTGATGACCTATAAAAGAATATTAGTCGCCCTTGATAATTCCCCTCAAACTGAGGGAATCTTTACCCAAGCCGTCGATCTAGCTAAACAAGAAAATGCAGCATTGATGCTCTTTCATTGCTTGCCTGTAGAAAACCAAGGTGTAGGTTTTTATGGAGATATGTTTGGCAGAGAATTGGTTGACTTCTCCCGTCGTATGCAAGAAAAGTTAAAAAAGGAAACCGATGAAACTCAAAAATGGCTGGCTGGCTATTGCCAGAAGGCAACAGATGAAGGCGTGGCAACAGAATGGACCTGCAAAATTGGAGACGCTGGGAGTGCAATTCGAGACTTGGTGAACAGTTGGGATGCTGATTTAGTGGTTATTGGTCGTCGAGGTCGTCGGGGTTTAACTGAAGTGCTTTTAGGCAGTGTCAGTAATCATGTTGTTCACCATGTTCCTTGTTCCGTTTTAGTGGTGCAAGGGGTGGCGAATGAAACGTCGGAAACCTAATTGGTCTTATGTCATTGGTAAGCCTTTGATTGGTCTAAGTCTTTGATATCATAGAGTTCGGACAAAAATTTAACGTTAATCAGCGTCTATGAACGATAAACTTAGGCTGAGAAGTTGGGTTAATTTCAAGAAACAGATTCTCAGTTTAACCCAGAGAGTAAAATTAGCAGGGAATCACGGTGAACCAACTAAGACGTTGATGCCAGGGAGAAGATTGAGGTGGCAATCTTTAGTCAGTTTTATCAGTGGTTTGTTAATCGTGATGGCATTGGGATGGCACAATCCGCCAGCATCAGCGCAACGAATTAGTCAAGCCAAAATTGTAGAAATTTTAGGGGGAAATCAAGCGTATATCCAAAACAAACCCGCTAAAGTTAATGCGGTTGCTACATTAGGACAAACAGTGAGTACCAAACAAGCACGGGTAAATTTGCTGTTTAATAACAATGCGGGGGTGCGACTTGGACAAAATTCGGCACTCACGGTGGGGAGTCGCTGTGTGCGGCTACGAAGTGGTAGAAGTGTGGTTTCGGGGGCGCAAGGATGTGTCGGTTCGATTACTGCTGTGACGCGGGGAACGGTTTATTTGATGGAAGTTGATGAAAATGAACAAGCACAAGTGAAGGTTTTACAGGGCGAAGTTGCCTTGAGCGAACGGTATAATTTGTGGAACCCTCAGCCCGTTTTGTTACGTCAAGGTCAAGGGATTAATATTAGTCCGGAGGGGGTGTTAGGGACGATAATCGACCTGTCAAAAGCGGAAATTGAAGAAATTGTCACCGGGGCGTTGTTTGAAGGATTTGATATTGCAATTCCAGGAATTGATAAACTTGAAGAAGTTTTGAATGAGCAGTTTCCGCAAATAGAGATTCCCGATGTATTGAGAGACAATGTGCCGTCAATTCCCAATCCCTTTTAATCGTTGGAGTCAGGGCAATGAATCACTGGTGGCAATGGCTGGAAAAACAACGACGAAAACGCATCCGACGGCGTCGCCGGAGTCACTCCCAACCGTTTTGGCGTCCCGAACGAATTGGTTTGATGCTAATGGGATGCTGGGCGATTGTCGGTGCTGGAGTAACGGTTTGGCAGGGAACACTTATACAGCTAGCTGAACGGCAAAGCCAAAAGTGGTTCATTGAATTACGTGGACCCGTTGTACCGCCTGATGATATTGTAATTTTAGCGATTGATGATCAATCATTAACGGCATCAGAACGCTACAGCAATCCCGTTGATCCGAATAAAGCCTTGGTTGTGGAGTTGCTAACACCACCGTTTCCCTGGAAGCGAACCGCTTATGCTGAGGTGCTTGAACGGTTAATGGCGGCGGGTGCTAAGTCAGTATCCTTTGATTTACTATTTGATCTTCCCAGTGGGTATGGTGCTGAAGATGATCAGCCGTTTAAACAAGCATTAACTAACTATAGCGATCGCATTGTGCTAGCGGCTGTCTACGAAGATACCATTGATCCCCAAGGGTTTACGACGTATGAGTTGTATAAGCCGTTACCCGAACTTTATCCAGATTCGGCGCAACTGGGTTTAGTCAACTTTTTACCCCCAGAGGTGGATGGGAATGTGTATCGGCTGGGGAATGAATACAGCCGGGAAATTCTGCAACCGTTGGGATTAGAAAGGATTCCTTCATTTGCTAAAGCTACCTTAGACGTGGCAAATGTTAGCTATCCACCCCCAAAAGGGAGTCAGGTTTTCTTCTACGGAACACCAACTCAGAATCAAGGTGTTTTTACCACGATTCCATTTTGGCAGGTTCTGGCATCAGATATATGGGACGTGCATTTACGAGAAGAAACCTTTAAAGACAAAATTGTCTTGATTGGCACAACAGCCGATGAGCAAAATATCGGTGATTTTGTGCCGACACCTATCCAATTCAATATGCCAGGGGTGGAACTTCATGCTAACGCGATCGCCACCTTAATGGAAGGACGTTCAATCGCTATCGCCATCCCCAATCCGTGGCTAGAGGGATTGTTTGTGTTTGTCTTGGTTGGGGGAACCGCTATCCTGTTGTATAAACTCCCCCGACGTACTGCGGCAAGCTTGTTTTGGGGATTGGGGATGGCAGTGGTTTGGGTAGGACTAGCATTTTTAGGCTATAGCAGCGCCAGACTGATTTTCCCCATTGCCGTTCCTGCGATCGCGATGACCCTAAATAGTTTTTCCTACTTTACAGCACTTTTCATTGGGGATCAAATTGAAAAACGCCGCTTCCGCAGTACCTTAGAACGGTATGTCGCCGCACCTGTCGTTCAAGAAATTCTCAAGCAACACGATGATTATCAGGAATTACTAAAAGGACGTAAATTAAAAGCCGCTATTTTATTCTCCGACATTCGCGGCTTTACCACCCTATCCTCCCAAATTTCACCTGTCCGATTAGTGCGACAACTGAATCGATATCTCAATGACATGGTTGAGGTGATTTTAGATGCTGGCGGTACTGTGGATAAATTTATTGGCGATGCGGTAATGGCTGAGTTTGGTTGTCCGGTATCTGAAGGGGAAGAAACCGATGCGATGAATGCCATTCGTGCGGCATTAGGGATGCGAAAAGCCTTGCATCAGCTACGTGAGGAATGGCGTCAGGAAGAACGAATTCCGTTATTTAATGGGATTGGGATTAATTATGGGGAGTTAATTGCTGGGGATATTGGTTCTCAGCGTCGTCGAGAATATGCGGTGATTGGTGATGCGGTGAATGTAGCGAGTCGGGTAGAGGGGTTAACGAAGAAATTTGGCACAGATATTTTGATTACCGATTCTCTGTATCAAGTTGTCAAAGATGAGGTTGAGGTGGTGTCGGTAGGGGAAGAAGAGGTAAGAGGACGGGCGGGGACGGTAAAGTTATATAGTTTAATTGGGTTAAAGGGTGAGTCGCCGCAATTATATCAGCAGGTGCAGAGGGATTTGCAGGAATTTTTGCAGCAAAAAGAGGGTTAAGTATTAGTAGCGAGCAAGATGCAAAGCCTGCGGCATGGCTTCGCTAAAGCCTTCGGCATGGCTTCGCTAAACGCACTACAAGGCTTTCGCCGTTATTGATATTAAGGTTTAAATGCCGAACAGCTTGAGGTTATCGGCTCTAATGATTGTGGTGCAAGCAATAGAGACGATTGCTGCCGGGGTGAAACAGATTGGCTATTCTGAGCGGATGAGGTACAGTCTCTAAGCAAGATCCCCGACTTCTTGGAGAAGTTGGGGATCTGTCTACAACGTTGATTATAGCGTTTTCAGACTCCATGTGATACAGCTAAACAAGAGTAGAGCAAAGCTATCTGATGATTGCTGTACTACACGGTGTTAGAAAGTGCTGTAGAACAGAGTGATGCCAAACTCATAACACAAACCGCCTCGGACATCAGCCCAGACGGTTTGAGTGATATATCGATTTGTTATAAGCCACGACTCTAGGCGTTCACTACCTTTGACCGCTCTGATGGGGAGTTTCGTCCCCCATTGGTAGTGACGAAGTGGAGGAAGCGACAAAAACTCCACAACCGCCTCAGCTATCGCTTATCCGACACTGTCCAGACATCTGACGTCGCTCTCCTTCGATGTCCGACAATGGATCACAGCGGAACAACCTCCATCCAGTGCCGTTTTCCTTTGCTATTACTAATGTATCAATACAGAACCGGGGAAACCATCACTCGTGAGGTAGAATCGCACTCAAACCTAAGCAGGAACTCGGATTCAGACTTGAGTCTATCTTTAGGCGTTCAAAACCGCGATCGCTCCTTTGAAGATTATCGGCTGTAATGCTTGTTATATAAAGGATAGAGGCAAATAGAAAAACTGTTCCCTGACAAAGGACATAACTTGCTTGGCGTTCCCTTGAGTATGACGAATGACAAATACCTTAAAAATCCACCCCTCGCTTCAAATCCACCCCTTTGTCACAATAATGCTTGTGACAAATCATCTCCGAATGAACCGTCGCCAATTCAAAATAAGCAGGTTGATTTTTACAACGACCTGTAATAATAACCTCCGTGTCACGAGGTTTACGTAACAGCGCCTCGACAATCGGTTCAACCTGCAACAGTTCCAAGTCAACCGTCGGATTCAGTTCATCCAGAATAATTGTTTTATACAACCCTGACGCTAACGCCGCCCTCGCAATTTCCCATCCCCGTTCCGCTTCCACATAATCCAAAATCTGCTGCTGTCCCCGCCAAACGATCGCATCTCGACCACAACGCTGATGATCCACCAGATTCGGGTAACTTTGACGCAAGGCTGCGATCGCGGCGTCTTCGGTATATCCGCTTCCTCCCTTCAGCCACTGCATAATCATTACCCGGTGGGATTTATCCGTACTAATTCCCCGACCAATGGCTTGTAACGCCTTCCCTAACGCATTAGTTGATTTTCCTTTCCCCGCACCCGTATAAATTTCAATTCCCTCAATCCCCTGTTCCCGAGAAACCGGATGATCATGAGGAACCGACTCACTATGTAAATCCGCCAAATCCAACAGCGCTGGCGGTGTTCCGCGTCCCGTGACAATCACTTCCAGAGACGGCGGTTTATTTTTCAGGGTTTGCACCACCTCCTCAACCGGGAGTAATCCCAAATCCAGCAACGGATTCAACTCATCCAGCACCACAACCGAATAGAGATTGGACGCGATCGCCCCTTTCGCCACATCCCAACCGCGCTGCGCCTCTAACGTGTCAAACCGCGTCACTTCCTCTTGGGTAAAAAACTCACTTCGTCCCGTGCGAACCTGATCAATCAAGTGAGGAAACGCCCGTCGCAACGCCTCAATCGCCGCATCCTCATCATAGTTCCGTCCCGGTCCCTTAAGAAACTGTAACAATAAGACCCGACTGGATTCCGCACAGTTGATTCCCAAACCAATTGAGCGCAAAACCACGCCCAATGCGGCTTGAGACTTCCCCTTACCGATGCCATCGTAAACATGAATCTGACCCGTGATCCGTTCTGTACGCTCAGCCGCCGTGCGAATACCAATACCTGTTCTGGTCATGGACGATCCTTAAGACTTTACCCCAACTCAGTTTAGCGATATAACCGGGAATGGTAAGAATAATATTTATCCTCTTATCCCTGCCAATCTAATATAGTATAAACAAGCCAGACAGTTATCCCCGTCGTCGTTAGGAGGAATAAGGCTGAATGTCAGAGGTTCCCAGGATGTAACATTGATCGTCGCTAACGAAAGCGAGTATGACGAACGAGGAACTGATACCATCGATTAAACGGAAACCATTATGGTAGATAACCTAACTATTGTCTTACCTCTCCAACTGATTCTCTTTCAAATCTTATTCCTGTTGGTCGCGATCGCCCTAGAAGCTAGGGTCTTGCACCGACGGCTAAACCTTACTCGTAAAACCAGTGTGCAATATGCTACCTCGCTGAATTTGTGGAGCGTTGTCCTAGGTTGGTTAACATTTTTAGTTCTAGAGACTTTGTTGCCTCAATTTTTGCGAATTCAAATTGTGAACTTTATTTTCTTTGATCATCCCCTAGGTAGTCAATTAGATACACCAAATCCTCAACTGATTTCGATTGGTATCATGATTTTCTTTTTTAGTTTTATTATTAAAATAATCGGTTTTGAACTGATAAAGCAATGGATTCATGATAAACCAGAACAGTTTGAAATGAGTTCCGACATATCTAACAAAAGACCCAGCTTGTTTAAGCAACCCAAGCGGAAGATTACCCAGCCTAAACCCAATCCTGCTTTTACTTTGCTACTGGCTAATGCCTATAGCTACAGTGCTATCTTGCTGATTTTAGTCTTACGGTTTATGGACTTGAATATTCTTGGATTTAATACTCTATTCTAAGCGATACCCAACCGATAAATACTGAATTTAAGTAGTTTTCAGTCTGTTACAACGACCTCCAATTCTCTTACCTTTAGCTTCAAATTAAACCAATGATTAGGAAAATTTTAAACAATATATTAAATTGGGTAAATAATCTCCTAAGAACTATCTTTGAAATCTTTAACCCGGACACAGCTTTCTCTTGGCAGACCCTGATCGGGTTAAGCGTATTCTCGTGGGCAATGTCGTTTCTGGCGACGAATCTTTTTACAATTCTATTAGCGAGTTTTAGTTGGTGGTTTTTAATTTTAGGTGTCTATTGGGCAACAACTAGCAATAAAGACATCAGCATTGGTAAAATCCTCTTAAGTCCCTGGATTACAGGTGCGTTGGTTACCATTTATATTGTTGGCATTGTTACAGGCGAATTGCCAGCCTACGCTTTAGTGATCTGGCCCCTGATATCGGCAATAATTGCGGCATTGCCCACTTGTTTAGGTGAGAATTTTCAACCCAAAATACCCGATAGAGACAAACGTCAACCGCTGGTGTGGTTATTCACAAGTCAGTTAATACTAAGCAGTTGGTTTCAATTCTATTTTTTGGTACAAAACTGGTTAATTCAATATCCCACACTTGCGTCTGATACATTTGAAAAAAGTGCCTTTGTGGTCAGACTATCCACCGATGAATCGAAACAAAGGCTACCCCGTGGGACTACCATTTTAGATTTAGTAGCATCTCGCTTAGAAGAACAGCTCAATAACCAAGAGTGGTCAGATATCGAACAAATTCTTCTAATTCGAGAACGCCAAAAACTGATTCAGCTAATTAAGCAGATTGACGCCCAAGTGAGGCAAGAAATTGCCTCTCCTGATATCAAAGAAGACAACTTGTGGCAAGACGTGAGTCTCGGTGATATTTCGCTCCGGGAGTCGGGGTATAACTTTCAACTAAATACCCTTTGGCAAGGTCCGCGATCGCAAATTAAACCCAACGTACTCACTAAGTCTTGTCAGATAATACCTGTCAATCGTCAAACTGATACAGGTATTAGTCTCATCAGTCAGATAGAATGTGATCCGGTAGAAGGATGGGGCGTCGCTGAACCGATTGTTACCTCTAAAGCACCAAGTTTATGAATTATAGCGCCACGCGCTGGGCAATGGGCAATGGGCAATAGGCAATAGTGAAGAAAAACGCTTACCTTACAAGGGATTGAGTGATTTGATTTTTTCTTCATTTGTCCTAACTAGAGTGCGTAGTGCTATATCGACCCAACGAATGAATTGATAGAACACAAAGGACATAAGACCAAGGAGAAATGACGAAAACTTTAGGTAGAATTTGGACAATAGCAACAAATGGGTTTCAGGAAGTCATTCGCGATCGCATCTTTTATGTGATTGGCTTTTTTGCCCTGCTGTTGGTGGTTGCGTTACCACTCCTGAGGGAAGTAGCAGCCACCACAGAAGATAAAATATTTATGGATTTAGGTCTAGCGGCGATTGGTGTGTTGGGAGTCCTGGTTGCCATATTTGTTGGGACAGGTTTGATTAATAAGGAAATCGAAAAACGCACTGTGTTGGTTTTAATTCCCAAACCTATCTCACGAGCAGAATTAATTATTGGCAAGCATTTAGGATTACTGGGAGTCCTAGCGGTTTTAGTTATCGCCATGACAGCTATTTACTTAGCTCTCCTCAGTTTCAATGGCATTAATTACCCCTTAGCTAGCCTACTGATTTCAGAGCTTTATCAGTTTTTAGAGTTAAGCCTAATTGTCGCCGTAGCACTGATGTTTGGTGTGTTTACTAGCTCAATCCTCGCCACGCTCCTAACCTTCGGCATTTATTTAATGGGACATTTGAGTCGCGATGTACAGGAGTTAGGCAAACTCAGCGAAAATGCGACGATTGAGACGATAACCCAAGGTCTTTACCTAATCTTACCCGATTTATCCCGTCTAAATTTGAAAAATGAGGCAGTCTATGGCTTGCTTCCTTCCTCTGTAAAGCTTTTAGAACATGCCATTTATGCCATACTCTACACGATCTTGCTGCTTGCGATCGCGATTCTGATTTTCTCTCGACGCGAGTTTTAATTGGGGATTGGGTGTCCCTTCACTTCGCTCAAGACAACCGACTTTGTAGGGGCGGGTTTAGGGACTTTCTGTCAGCTATTGATGGTAACGTTTGTACAAAACCCGGTTTGTAGGGGCGGGTTTAGGGACTTTCTGTCGGCTATTGATAGTAACTTTAGTACAAAACCCGGTTTGTAGGGGCGGGTTTAGGGACTTTCTGTCGGCTATTGATAGTAACTTTAGTACAAAACCCGCCCTGACTAAGTGTTGAGTTAACTCCCCCATCTCCCTCATCTCCCCCATCTCCCCCTGTTCCCTATTTCATGTATTAACCAGAATAAAATCCCGCACAATTTCCACCACTTCAGGTGCAATCTCATGCCCCATATCCACCTCTTTGTACTGCATCGGCGCACCTAGCGCTAGTAAATAATCCCGCAATCGATGAGCTACTCTCAAAGGAACAACATTATCTTGTCTACCATGAACAATTAAAACAGGCGGCAAAGGAGGTTCAATCTCTTGAGGGGTGCGATGCCAATAACCACTCATTGACACTAAACCCGCCAAGGGCAAATGTAACCCAACATCTAGAGCCATAGCTCCCCCTTGAGAAAAGCCCATTACAATCGTAGAAGCTAGAGGAATCTTGGTAAGACTTTCCAAAGACTTTAACCAGTCTGTCAATAAACGTTGACTTTGTGCCAATCCCTGATAATCTTCTCGTTCCAAGTCATACCACATATAGCCTCCAGACACCTGTGGGTGAGCAAAGGGTGCATTAGGTAACAAGACATGGTAGTTGGATAGAGCCAATTCTGGCACTAGAGGTTGCAAATCCTGAGCATTAGCTCCCCAGCCATGCAACACTACAACCAGTCCCACTGGTTGTTTACCTGTAGTTGGTGTAATTGAAATCGTCTCCAAAGACAGGGGCTTACTCCTGAAAAATTTAACGTGTGATTTGACTGGGGTTACACATACTTTGGCAATTCCCAATCCCCATCGATAGCTTGACTATTGTTTGTATTATACCTGTGAGGATGAATACCATGAAAACAAGTTTTCTCATAAAACGCGATTCATTCGCCCCTATCGCTTCCTTGTCAGTAGAGATAGTCTCGCCGGATCGGGATAAACGATCGCATTAAGTGGCTTATTGTTTGTCAGGGAATGCCTAAATTTCTCTGACAGTAGCGTTCTCTGGCGTTCAATCCGAGAAGATATAGCGGATATTGACAAAAAAATTTATCCTTCGTCCTGGAAAGACGGAGGACAGAATCATGAAGCTCAAAACGGCTGCATCTAAGATCTGGCTTTGGCTAGTCCAGATCCCCAAGTTCTTGCAGAAGTCGGCGATCTAATTCCTTACCACTCAGCAACATTTTTAAAGCTATCTGGTTTAATAATAATGTGGCGATCGCTGTCAAAGCTAATCTTGCCCTGATTTTTTAACTTGTTCAGGAGTCGGGTGACGGTGACACGGGTCGTACCGATCGCATTGGCAAGGTTTTGGTGCGTCAGGCGCATCTTCAAACGAGTCCCGTCGGGTACAGGTTGACCCATTTCCTGTTGCATTAACCGCAACAAGTGTTGTAAACGATCTTCAACTCGACGCTGACCCGCGATCGCTAGGAGTGCCTCAGTTTGGCGTATCCGGTGGACGATTTGCGGTAATATCATCTGAGCCAATCGCGGTGAAGCATTGATCTCCTCTATAGAAAACCAAATCAGATGGACGTCAGACAATGCCGTGGCTTGGTAAGCACTCAGCAGAGAAAACCAACGACCAAAAAACATTGAAGGCTCTGCCCAACCTAGCCACACTTCTTCCCCATTCTGACAAAGCGTACTGAGCTGAACTAAACCTTGGCAAACCTGCCAAACTCCTTGAGAAATTATGGGAATTTTGTCGCCTTTCGCATAAAAATGCAATCGACGTGAATCTTGAAGTTCGGCTTGACCAAGAGATTGAGTCGGGTTTACGTCCAAAACGGCTCTGGAAGTTGGAATCATGGGCTGCAACTCTCTCCAGCCAGATTTTTACAAGCTGGTATAGCAGGGCAGCTCTACTGTAAGCAATCAAGGTAAAGGCTCGGTAATCAAGAGATTAAATCATCTCAATATCTAATGTTATGTACTCAAATTGGCATGTTGTGCGTCTTGGATATTAACCGATGAGGTGTGAGTCACACTCTCTACTGGGTGTACAACAATTAGACGCAAGTCCTTGCGGGTTTGGGGATGGAGATATCGTTCCTGGAGCGATCGCCATTCCTGCCATAATTGATAACGATCGCCACTCAACTGCTCTACCAAGGTTGGGAGTTTCTTCTTGATTTCTGAGTTCAGACAATCCGACAGAAATTCTGCCAAGACGAAACTGTCTTGAATCTGTCCCAAAATACGCTGAATCGATTTAATCTCGTTCACATAATCCTGATAAGGCGTCTCATAAAAGTCAGTAAATAATTCCATCTGATAACGCACTCGTTTGGCTTGTTTCCGCAAACTGTGCAACACTGAACCCTGAACACTGAACAGTTCAACCACATCCTCTAAACTCAGATCCTGAGCCACCTGCTTCTGTCCGTCTGAAAGGTGTACACCCATAAGCCACGCGGGGTGGAGGAAAAACTGACTCATAAACGGTAACAGTAAATCCGGCAAAATCTGATCAATTGGAAATTCGGCAAAAATTCCGTAAGTCGGCGTCTGCAACCAATCTTGAAACGCCCGTTTCATTTCCTGATAGGGTTTATCCTTGAGAGTTTTCTGAACTTGAACTAAGACCTGGTGACGCCGCTTTTCCAACGTTGCTAATACTTTTTTGCCTATTTTTTGTTCAGAGTTGGGCAAAGTGGGCAGATACTGATTTTGTAGCGCATCTTGCATGATGTCCAAATCCCGCAGTTGTCCCAACCGTCGCGCCACTTTAGCAATCTTTTTCTCACGAGCAGCTTTGGGTAATACCAGGGCTGGGGCAAAACCGCTCACCACTGTCCGTAGCCGCCGCATCCCTACGCGCATTTGGTGTAGCGCTTCGGGATCTTTATCCTTGAGAACATCAGTTTCATACTGAACGGTTCTCTGGAAATGTTTTTCAATAGCTAGATAAGCCCAATAGCCAAAGAGCTTTGGGTCGGATGAGGCAGTGGTTATCATCGGTATGGTGTGCGGTAGACATCCGGAACGTTTGCCCCTAGGGAATCAGATAGAGGTGAACGTTGCTTGTTTGTAAAACCTGTATCACAAGAGTTTACCATACTCGTGAATCAAAAATTGTTCTTTCAACTCCCCAATAACAGCAATGAGAACGCCTTGGGGATGATTTTTGAGCAGAATGGGCATCTCCGCCCCATTAGGCAATCATACCTTGCCGGATCTGACACCCAGGGATTATCTTTAAAGCATGAGTTTTATCAACGTGGCTTCTTGCCATCCTTTAAGCCAATCGAAGTCAGCCTGTCGGCGACGTATAGTCTGAGGGAATCTCTAATCGAGAGACCGATGGCTATCTAAGGAAGCTCCTTTATCGCGACTGACAATTGGGCGATCGGTTACAACAACAAACTAACGCAATTCAACTCCAACGGTATGACGCCTTCTCAAGACTCGGGCGCAGCAGTACAATTCACTAGGGCATTAACGAGCAGCGATTTTTCTAGCTTAATGCCCAGACCTGGTTGGCATCAAAATTTATCGTCAGGAAAAGACTTTTTGTAGCGGTTGGAATAACCAATATCGGTGAGCAGTTATCTCCTGATTCAGGATCGGGATATTGACTAGCTTTATCTCGCTTCAACCACCTTTACCGTGAAGACCGTAGTTTTCCCCTTAGAAAAAACTCCAGTTTTCCCAAGGGACAGGGTATAAATAAGCTATTCGCTGATTCCTTATTTATACCGCCCTAGACTCAGGAATTGGTGAGAACTAAAACCGTGAATAGCGATAAATTCCACCTATTGTTTTGGCTTTCATTATGCCAACTTTTGGAGGTGATACCAACAGAGTTGCCACAAGCTTATTTATATTTATTGATTGCAAGACAAAGATAATCATTGACAATGATTAGTCTATCGAACTCGTTCAGACAGAAATCATGGCACTCAGTATCTAATATTTTTATAGGGACATGGATTTAATTTACATTAATTTTCGACTCTATAAAGGACGAGTTTTTTGTTTTTGACAATGACAATTTTTGAGGAAAATTTTATTGGTACTGGCGTTTATTTACTATTTAACATCATATATAGAGAATGCAACCACCACTTCAAAACGTCTTTTCTTCTCCCAATCGATAGTCTTTAGCTAACCAAAAAACATCAATTCAATTTTTTTATGAAATCAAGTCAATGTTCAACTAAGGCAAAAATTCTGAACTTGCACGAAACTGGAGAACGCAATTTCCCCGGAGTTAATTTGATCAGAGCTAATTTAACTGAAGCCAACCTGAGTCATATTAATTTGAGTGCTGCCCATTTACAGCGAGCTAATTTAGCCAAAGCTAAACTGATTGGCGCTCAGCTTAAAGATGCAGATTTAAGTAAGGCTGATCTCAAGAATGCACTATTGATTGAAGCCACGCTTTCCCAAGCCGATCTGACGGCTGCAATTCTTAGGGAAGCAGATTTGAGTGGTGCGATTCTCACGGGCGCTACTCTACTCAATGCGGATCTACGACATGCTACCTTAATTGGCACAAGTCTGATCGATGCCAAAATGAAACGAGCAAAACTGGCAAAGGCAAACTGTACGGGAGCCAGCTTAAGTCGCGCTAATCTCAAAGCCGCAGACTTGCAGGGAGTCATCTTAAATCGAGCCATTCTCAGCCAAGCAGATTTAAGGGGAGCAAACCTGAGAGGCGCTTGCTGTATTCGAGCCTATTTACATCGGGCAGATTTGCGAGATGCTAATTTAACAGGGGCTGACTTGAGTGATGCGGATCTCAAGGGTGCTGATTTGAGTCATGCTAATTTGTCAAGGGCTGACTTGAGTTGTGCGAATCTGAGTCATGCGAATCTTACGGGGGCTAATCTGACTGGCACCCACTTGCAAAATGCGAATCTCAGTCTCGCCAATCTCAGTGGATTGCTCCTCAAAAAAGCCAATTTGCAGAGCGCCCAACTTAGCAAAGCCAACCTGAACCGAGCCAATTTATATAAAGCTAATTTGTCAGGGGCTAATTTGCTAGAGGCGAACTTAGAACATGCCAACTTAGCGGAGTCGAATCTCCAGCGAGCAGGTTTGCTTTTGGCTTATTTAACGGATGCTAACTTGAGTCATGCTAATCTGAATGGGGCTAATTTAATTGGCGCGAATTTAATGGGAGCGGACTTAAGTGACGCCTCCTTAGCCGGAACGATCATGCCCAATAGTAGAATACACTCGTGACATCCTCCTACACCTGTAACCGTAGGGTCGGTGTAGGCTTCCTTTGTGGCAATTTGACGGATTACGCTTCCGGCTCCTTCACTTCGTTCGAGGACAAGGTTTTATCGGTGGGAACACGCCCATCCCAATTTTCTGGAATTTATCTATCCCGAACAATCGCTAAACCGATGTAGATTCAAGGATTTCCAGTAATCCATGTCGTATCCCATAAAACACTCGTTCAATGAGAATTCGTTCATGTTCCTTTAAGCTATCTTTATACAGTAAAGCACATTTTAAAAATTGCTGATCGGAGGGGGTAAGGCAGCGATTCATTAAAACCTTAGTTACTAAGTCTTCGATATTGGTCTGAGGCAGAGTAACGTTCATTGACTTCACAAATATTAAATGTTCATTTTTGTTGTCATAATTATGAATGATTTTCTCGATCAATTTTGTGATCGTCCTAAAAGATAGTTTGTGATTTGCCTAAAGAGTAAATCGTGATCTGTGATCAAGTTAGGTAGTGACATAGGTCACAATGTTAATGATTTTTTAGTACAAATAGGCTCGGACATTATTAATACTGACCCGGAATCGACTATCTGTTTAGATTTAAGTAATAATACTAGCGAGAATGGCAACTCACCAATATTTACAAAACTTTATACAGTCCCAAAACTTTTGTCCGACTACTTAACGGGTTTGAGCTTTTAGCAGGAACTTGAGTTCCCCGCTTCATTTTCAAGAAGACTTCAACTTCAACGCCCAAGCCAAAAATCGCTCAGTGTAATACAATGCCAACTGATTACTCACGCCATTAAAAACCGCATCAAAAGCATGTTCAGCCCAAGGAATTTCTAACCAAACAGCACAATTTCCAGCCGCTTGTAATTGCTCGTAGAGTTGGTGTCCAAACTTTGCCTTGATGATATGATCCCGACTCGCGTAGACCAATAACGTAGGAGGCAGATTGGATTTAATATAACGAATAGGAGAAGCTTGCCCATAGAGTTCTGGAACTTCATCCGGTGTTCCGGCTAAGAAGTCATGGAGAATCGAACGAACGTTGATGGGGTCAGGACAGGGCAAATCATAATATCCCTGGTTGAGGTTAACGGGTCCGTAGTAATTCACCACAGCCCGAATCGGAATCGTATCTAGATGATAAGCTGCAAGTGCTGCCAGTTGCGCTCCTGCCGATCGCCCCATGAGAGCAATTCGTTCGGTATCAATTTCCAACTCATTAGCATGGCTTTGGATATAGGATAGAGCCGCCTGTACATCCTCAAGTTGAGTCGGAAAGTGATACTGGGGAGCATGGCGGTAATCAATCGCGATCACAGAGTAGCCCTGATTTGCCATGTAGCGGTTAAATGTCTCATTGTTATCGGGAGTCCCTATTTGCCACGCCCCCCCATATATAGTAATAATCGTCGGATAGTTGCCAAGCGTCAACGGTCGGTAAACATTGAGTTTAAGGTTTACCCCATCCGGTTGAGAAAATATAATCCCTCGATCAATGCGAACCTCCCAGATTGCAATCCCCCGAAACGCATCGGCTAAACTAAAAGGCTGAGGACGCATGGGTGTCTGTGCATCTGGAGTAATTGTTGCCCAATCCTCTACACCCAGAACCCTGTGCATTTGAGCCGCCATTCGTGCATTCACGGCGGGAAACTGGATTAACGGTAAAAGGCTGAGGATTAAACCAATCAGGCTACAGATTACGGCAAAATTGTCAAGCCCGCCTTCATGTAAATTTAAGATAGCGAGTATTAGTGCGATCGCATTCACACCCAGCAGCCAAGGACTGGCTTCTGGCGCAGCCACGGCTAGAGGTAACATCCATAACTTAGGCGCTGGGACAATCACCCAGAGACTCAGACACAATCCGACTCCACTCAGGAACAACGGCAAGAACAGCGACAGTAGGAACATGCCTAACAAAATCAGTGCTGTTTTCCCTTTGATGCTTTGCCCTGTGCTTTTGTCCCAGTTAACTTGGAGCATGGAATGAAAAATCGATGATTATACTTTAATCCTACATCGGCTATATAAAACGAATACCATTCCGGACATAGAATGTCGGCTAATGTCAGAAAACGTCAATAAAATTTTTGGACTTGCTCATCCTCGACAGATACAGAAGTTTTGACTTCATTTTTAACGCTCACTGAACGACTAAACTGACGTTCTAACTGAACCGATTTTCCTCGAAGTAATTCTCTAGCGCCATCACTGTCTACGGGTTTTGAGAATAAAAATCCTTGACCATAGTGACATTGCAACGCCACTAAAGGCGAAATTTGTTCCAATAACTCAATTCCCTCAGCCACCACATCCATACTCATGGTACGGGCGAGGGTGATAATCGCTTGAACAATTTCTGAGTTTTCACCTAACGCACCAATCCGACTGATAAAGGAGCGATCAATTTTTAGCGTACTAATCGGAAAATTATGTAGGCGGCTTAAGGAAGAATAGCCAGTGCCAAAGTCGTCAATGCACAGGTGAATTTGCCGTTTTTTCAATTCCAACAGTAAGTCTTTGACCAGTTCCGGATTATCGATTACCACACTTTCGGTAATCTCTAACTTTAAACTGCCAACTGCAATATTGGTTTCCTCTAATATTTGGTCAATTTGCGCCAATAAATCCGGTTGGGTAAACTGTTTACAGGACAAATTGACATTCATCGTCAACGGTTGGGGACTTTGAAATTGCTGCTGCCAAATACTGAGTTGGCGACAAGCTTCCCGCAGTATCCACCAGCCGATCGGAATAATTAATCCAGTTTCTTCGGCGATGGGAATAAACTCGGCAGGAAAGACTAACCCGCGTTGCGGATGTTGCCAACGTACCAATGCTTCAAAGCCAGTAATTTGATGGGTGAGTAGGGAGACGATGGGTTGATAATAGACTTGAAATTCTTGCCGTTCGATCGCACGCCGCATATCTGTTTCTAGCTGTAATCGATCAACCGTGCGACTTAACATCTGGTTATCAAAGATAGCATAGCCCGGTTTGCCTTGGGAACGGGCGCGATGCATGGCAGTATTGGCGTTACGGAGTATATCTTCAGCCGATAAAATTTGGCGATCGCGATTCGTATTTAGGGCAATGCCAATGCTGGTTGTCATGAACACGTCCCGCCCTTCCAGGTTAAACGGTAATGTCAAGGTTTGCTCAATCGCATCTGCCACTTGAATGGCATCACAAACCCCCTGAATCCCTTCTAGCAGGATAGCAAACTCATCCCCACTCAAACGGGCGACAGTATCCGTGGGACGCAAGCACTCTTGTAGGCGCTGTCCAAACGCTTGCAGCAATTGATCGCCCAAATGGTTTCCCAAACTTTCGTTAACCACTTTGAAGCGATTGAGATTGAGTAACACCACGGCAAATCGATAGGGTTCAGAATCCAGGTTTTCCCCCTGACCTGGTTGGGCGCGTCGTCCGGCTTGCTGCAAGCGATCCATGAATAAGGCGCGGTTCGCTAGTCCGGTGAGGCGATCGTAAAAGGCATTAAACAATAATAGTTCTTCGGCTCGTTTGCGATCGGTAATATCTAAGGCATAAATGCGAATGCACTCAATTTCGGGAACGTAATGCAGGACTTGTTCATAAACAATTTCCCCAATTTTTACCTCGCGTCTCAAGGAACTTTGCTGCTGCATCAATCGAATCATCGAGGGCATTTCTGCTAAAAATGGATGTTCAGCTTCACTCTCTAATAATTCTGGCAACAAGCGCATGGCTTCTGGGTTAAGATAACGCACCCGCCCTGCTAAATCAATTTCGACAATGGGATTGGGGGTCAATAGGGGAAACGAGGCTAAACGGGCTGTTTCTTGATGGGTAAGACAATGTTCGTTCTGATCCCGTCCGATGGCAAAAAAGAAGTCAAGTTCACCCGTTTTCTTAAAAACCTGTTGGCTACGCCATTCTACCCAAAGTTCTCGACCCTCTTTGGTCAGGACTCCGGTTTGGTGTACGGTGGGCGATTTTAATTCTGAGTTTTCACGACTGGTTTTGATTAATTTGGCAAAGGGTTTGCGGTCAACATCTCGAATAAATGTGGTGACAAAATCCGTTCCTTTCACTTCATCCAGGGTATAACCCAACGTTTCTAGTAATCTAGGATTCATCATCCGGGTTTTTCCCTGGGGGTCAATGGCGACAAAAAAGCCACCATGGGTTTCGACTAAATTTTGATTAAATTCCTGTTGTTGGTGCAGTTGTTCGGTTAACTGTTGGCATTCCATCACCAACCCTAACTGCATCGCGATCGCCGCGATCCATTCCATCCATTGGCGATCGCTGGGATGAGAGTGGCGGGTAAAAAATGTTAAGACAGCAAGTACCTGATCATCAAGGAGAATGGGGATCGCGCCTCCAGCTTGAAACCCTTGCGGCTGATCCGTCGCGCTAAGCAGAGTAGTTTCGGCATCAGGATCAATCCCATTTGCCTTGGTTTGGTCAATCCACTCTGGTTGTTTTGATCTCCACACCCGTCCGGGTAAGCCGATATTGGGGGAAAATATTAGTGTTTCTCTGCTGCGTCGCCATGGTTGTAGATCACACGGATCACCAGACCAAGCTTGGCTACAGGTTAAACGACGAGAATCAGAAGTCGGAAGCCATGCTTCACCATAATCCCAATGGGTCACTTCACAGACGCGATGCAGCACTAGATCCAGTGCTGAGTGAAGATCGGGAACCTTGGCGATTGCCGGAATCAGAGATTGCAACAGACGGAATTGTTCGGACATGCACTAAAACCTTTTTATCATAGATGCTTTCACAGGGCGCGATCGCGATCGATAGTGATATCGATGGGAATAATCGCACTTGTTTGATGCTCTACGATAGATGCAGCCCTTACATCCAGCCTTAGCTGGAAGATTTTGGGCAATAAGTCGGTTGGGTCAGATCTAGAGTTTCTAAATGTCTGAGTCCTGACGGGGAAACGTTCTGTCTAGTTCCTAGCTGTCACTGACCTGGAACATCGCCGTTGTTTGGTTATTGGCTTGGCGATCGCTCCTTATTTTGACTTAGCCCACCATTTGCTTATTTTCTATTGTTATGAAGAATTCAGTATTTCTTTGTATTTTCAATCACTGGGTCAATTGATTTACATCACAATGGAGATGTGATGTTTCGCCAAAAATCCGTTGAAACTACCCTAATTTAACCCTGCCATAAATCCTAAGTTTGATGAAGATAAACGGCGAGACTACTGCATTCAATATTTAAGAAAAATTAATCCGATTACCTCAATTATACGCCTTAGGGGTGATGAAGTCTGGCTATTCAATCCCTAATTTTACTTTAAGGATATCCCTATCCTATCCCTATCGTTTATAGGTTCATCCTTGTAGGACGACAGGACAAGGGTTTGAGGCTATTTTTACAATCACGTTCATGGAAGTTATATCACCATTGAACGTCTAGATAACTCGGCGTAGCGTTGCTGGCACATAGCTTGAAGCCGATCCCAGACCTGTTTTGTATACCGTTGGGCTTCTTGCTGAATCAATGACCAGAGAAGGTTTAGGGCTTCTAGGTTTGGACAGAAGCGGATCAGAGTACGGCAAGCGGCGATCCATTGTTCGAGATGGCGATAACTCACAAAATAACCGCCCCGTCCTTGGATATGTACCCAAAGAACATTGTGCCATTTTTCCCAGTTGAGGATGCGCCGGGGATCAATGTTCAAGTATTTGGCGATTTGGTTGAGAGTGATGACAAAGGTTTGGGGATTAATACGGTGTCGGATTCGCATCATGGCTATTTTTGGGTTTTCGATGGGGTTTGATTTTTCCCCCTTCCCGGGTTGAGAAGGAGGTTAGGGGTTAAGTCTGTTCATTAATCGATCCGAAGGCGGCGGTAGAGAACACTCATCACTTCGCCAGGATTCTGGGTGGGTTGGGGCTTACTCCACTCGCTGACGTGGGCGTAGCCGAGGCGATAGAGGGTATGAATGGTGCGGGTGACGCCTTGGGGTGAACTGATAACGATGACTTTTAGAGGGTGTCGGTTGTCTGGCGGGGGCGTAGATGGTACAGGGGTTTCAGGATTGGGAGTTGGAGAGGAATCGCGGATAAAGTCTTCAGTCATTGGAGTTGTCCTAATTTTTGGGGCTTATGTTCATAAAAACGAACACAAAGTCAGTTTAGCACAAAGTTCATAACTATGAACATTTACTGAGTCATAAGCCTCTGACACTATAGAAACCATGGGAAAAGCAGGTGAAGCGCTAAGACAGGTATTGCAGACGTACAAAATCAGCCAAAATAAATTGGCGGTGACAATGGGGATTGGTCGATCAACGGTTCACTACTGGTATCAAAACACTCAAGATCCTTCCGCTGAGACAGTTTTGGAAATCAGAAAGGCACTGCGGAAGATTGATCCGGCGGCGGCGCAAGAGTTTATTCGGCTGTATTTAGATGAGTCAGATGAGGATGAGGAGTAGTTTTGGGGATTAAGCGATCGCCTATGTCCATTTTGTTACTCATAGTATACAAAAAGTTATTTATTGTATGTAGACTTATTGTCTGCGCTCCCTAAAAATTATGCTGTGAGGCAAGATAGCAAACCAGATATTAAACAGCGCTTTGGCAAAGCGATAAGACGACGTCGGCGAGAATTAGATTTTTCTCAAGAGGAACTTGCTGAAAAAGCTGACCTTCACCGCACTTACATCTCAAGTATTGAAAGGGGGAGTCGCAATCCCTCATTAGAAAATATTGAAAAGCTAGCTAAAGCACTAAATATATCTGTTTCTGCTCTCTTTACTAATTACGGCATTGAGGTAGAAGAGTGAAGGCTAAAAAAACTAAGCTAAGCTACAAACTTGGACTGCCAGAAGCCATAGCGATGAAAATCTACAAGACCAGTCAAACAAGGGGAGCTGAAAAAGATACTGTATACCAAAATCGTGTAAAGAGATGTAATACCGTCCTAATCCCAATCAGTTCTTGGAACAGTAACTTTCTTCAACCAGAAGGTGGATTCGAGAAGGGTTATATCGTTCTTGCTTCTCCAGAAGATTACTTTTCTGATAATCCTCCAGAGCCTCATCCCGATTTACCCAACGACCTAAAGCTTGGCAGAAATTTATTAGTTCTTTATGAAACAAGATATCACTGGAATAATTACCCTCCGAGTCAGTACGATTGGTCTCCAGCAACTTCCCGAACTCCACCACTTGGCGGACAATACATTGCTCGTGTACCCGACACTACCCGTTCTGATGACTCTCAGATAAGACATGGATATACAGGCACAAAGACGGGAGGTCAAGGGGCAGGAATCCGCGTCTATGAGTATGCTTCTTCTCAAGAGATAGAAGCAACTAAGTATCAACTATCTTTTTTGGCTTGGCGAACAGAGGGGATTATGGATATGGCTTGTCAAGAAGGCATATCGAATCTTGAAGAATGCCAGCAGAGGATCGAGGATAAATGCCGGGAAATGGATCTGGCTAATCTGGAAAAACTTCAGGAAAATAGGCTACTGGATGGTCATGGATGTACAGTTTGTCCTCTTTGTTTAGAGCGAATTTCGGCTAAAGAACTTGCTTCTCGTGTTGAACAAGCTGAAGGCAGAAATGTCCCAGATTTAACAGTGACTACAGCCAATCTTTTTCATGTTAAGGAATTAAGAGCAGGAGTATATAACCATCGACGTTATAACCTGGGATGGGGACATCACCACTGTAATGCAGCCGCAAGAGATTGGGGAGTTGAACATACGCTAGAATGGATGGAAAAAGTCCTCCGAAACAATCAACGTATTAAATAGTTTTACTTACCTATATCATCCATCGTTCAATAGCTGAAATAAGGGTTCTTTCTGCCAATCAAAGGCTGATTTCTTAACTTCTGGTAATAACTCAGATGGCTCGGAACACCGTAGAGCAATTTTGTGACACCAACGCTCCTCAATTTCAACGAGAATGGCTTTACGCCCTAACATTTTAGCAGCTTGTCCCACAACACCTGAGCCAGCAAAGCAATCCAGAACGACGTCACCTGGATAAGAACTGGCTTTGATAATATGTGTAATTAGATCTAGGGGCTTTTCCGCTGGATGTTTACCCGGATAAGGTTTGACTGTAGGGAAATCCCAAACATCCGTGTAGGGGATATTAGCTGTTACACAGAAAGGTCTGATTATTTTCTCGTAATCAGGCAGTTCGGGAACTTGGGAACTGAGTTTAGCAAATACTGATTTTAGTTTTTGATATTGCTCAGGACTTGGGATATTCCTGCCAGTTTCCCAATTGGATACCGCACCACCGTGATTTACACTACCATATTCACCAATAGCTTCTGTTAGTTGAATTGTAGATAGTCCTGCTGCCAAGCGAGTTTTTCTAAGTAAGCTGCCAAAGGCGGATAATGAAGTGGTAGCAGCAGAGCGAGATGAGCATCTTCGAGTAGCCTGTTTAGGCTCTTCTGGGGATGCTGACTCAGCAAAAATAATCCGCTCAGAATGTAAATACCAACTGCGTAGACTTTCCTTGTTTGTTTTCTGCTTCCATCCGTCATACCCTGGAGCATTGGGCTTTGTCCAGGTGATTGAAGCGAGTACATTAAATCGTTCAGCTAACATCACCTCAATTCTGGCTGCCATCTTGAGAGAGGCACAACAGTATAGGGAACCGTTGGGAGCTAACACCCGTTGCCATTGCTCTGCTATAGTGTCTAACCAGTTAAGGTAATCTTGGTCATGTTTAAAGTCTTTGTCACCCGTAATGTTGGCTTTTTTTGTCGAATGATAAGGTGGATCAGTAAGGATAAGATTAACTGAATCATCAGGTAGCAAGCGCAGTGTATCTAAGCAATCTCCGTGATAGAGAGTGACTTGAGGAGATTTTAGGTAAATTTTCATTCTCAAAGGAAACGTTTGTCATGTCTACACTCATCCGATTTTAACTCGAATCTTGATCATTGAGTCTGTGTTAGCCACAACTTATAGTTGTCTAGCATGAGGTAAGCTTCTAAAAATAGAAAAGCAAATTTAGTATCAACAAATAAGGTGGGCAATGCCCACCCGACAAATCAGCCTTTCACGCAAACTACCTGCTTCAGTGTCGCCACCACCTCCACCAAATCCGCTTGATTATTCATCACTTCATCAATGGGTTTATAGGCGCCGGGAATCTCATCCAAAACCCCACCATCTTTGCGACATTCAACCCCTTGCGTCTGTGTCACCAAATCATCCAGGGAAAACTGTTTCTTTGCCTTGTTCCGAGACATTAAACGCCCAGCGCCATGGGAGCAACTGCAATAACTTGCATGATTCCCTTTCCCTTTGACAATAAACGACTTTGCCCCCATCGAACCGGGTATAATCCCGTAATCCTCTTCACGCGCCCGCACTGCACCCTTGCGCGTCACATACACGTCTTCCCCAAAATGGACTTCTTTCTCGGCATAATTGTGATGGCAATTTACCTCTAACAAGGGCTTGGTTGACTTACCGCCCGCCAAATGTTGTTCCACAATTCGCTTAAAACGCGCCATCATCACATCGCGATTATAACGGGCATAATTCTGCGCCCATTGTAAATCTCGCCAGTAGGCGGCAAATTCTGGAGTTCCGGCGATAAAGTAGGCTAAATCCGGATCAGGTAAGCGATTTTCGGCTAATTTGGCTAATTCCTTTGCCGTGCTAATATGACACTGCGCCAAGCGATTACCAATATTCCGAGAACCGGAATGAAGCATTAACCAAACGGAATCCTCCGTATCAAGGCACACTTCAATAAAGTGATTTCCACCACCCAGAGAACCCAACTGCTTCATCGCTTTTCCTTGCACATCCTGCACACCGCGATGTAAGTCTTTGAAATGCGCCCAGCCTTGCCAATTGCTGGCATCTTTTTCCACCTCTTTATTTTGGTTAAATCCCAGCGGAATGGCGGCTTCAATATCTAAGCGAATTTTCTTGAGTTTCCCCTCCAGTTGTTCCGCCCTAAATGGCGTTTTAATTGCTGCCATCCCACAGCCAATATCGACACCGACAGCGGCAGGAATAACCGCATCTTTGGTGGCAAGAACAGACCCAACTAATGCGCCTTTACCTAAGTGAACATCTGGCATTAACGCCACATGTTTAAACACAAACGGTAAGGATGCCACATTTTTTGCCATTTGGGTTTCATCCTTTCCTAAATCATGATTTGCCCAGGATAAAACGGGCTTATCGGTGGACAGTTTCAGTTGTTCGTAAGGCATAAATATGCGCCTCTAGCGCTAAATAATATCAACATACTACAATTATAATACAGAAAGATTTCGTTGAGGAGATGAACTTATTGGGGGATGGCAACGTCAAGGCATCCACTGTAATGTAACATCTGATACGCACTGCATTTTAACTCTTATGAAGCGTTCTCGACGTGTATCTGCCGGAAAATCTATCATTTCCTTGTCTTTTAGCCTGATTTCTCTACTATCCCTCGCCCCAATTGCCCGTAGCGTTTCCGATGGCACGCCCGATGAAACCGTCACCTGTGAAATCTTGGTGGTTGGGGGTGGATTAGCGGGTGCAGCGACAGCCTATGAAGGGTTACTCGCGGGACGAACGGTTTGCTTGACGGAGATTACCGACTGGGTAGGGGGACAGATTTCCTCCCAGGGAACCTCTGCACTGGATGAACGCCCGACTCAGCGATCGCGCCTTTTCTATTCTCGCGGTTATTTGGAATTGCGGGAACGGATTAGACGCAAATATGGGGAACTGAATCCGGGGGATTGTTGGGTGAGTGAATCCTGTTTTATTCCCAGCGACGCCCATGATATCCTCCTGGATATGTTGCAGGATGCAGCCAAACGGGGGAAAGGGACACTGAAGTGGTTTCCCTCCACGGTGATAAAGGAACTCGACTACAATCCTACCGGGAACTTGATTAAAAGTGCGATCGCCATTCAGCATCAACCCGCCTCGGATGCACTCCCCCTAAATACATTTCCTCTATCACAAACCATTGAAGATTGGTATCAGTACCAAGATTCCCCCCGCTTTGACAAAACTATTATCCGCTTCGTTCCTCAAAACTCATCACCGGGAAACGTCCCAGATTGGTATGTGGTGGAGGCTACAGAAACCGGGGAACTGATTGGGTTGGCGGATGTCCCTTACCGCCTGGGAATTGACCCCCGTTCTCATCTCGAACCCTCGTCTTCCAGCGCCACCGGGAATCCCTATTGTACTCAGGGGTTTACCTACACCTTTGCCATGGAAGCCACCAAGGAACCGCAAAGCCATGAAATGCCGCCATTTTATCGGCAGTACGAACCCTACTATAGTTATGAATTACCCCGCTTAGCCGACTTTGACTTAGTATTTACCTATCGGCGGATTTGGAGTCCTAAAAAAGGTGAACCGGAGAAATTTGGCGGAATTTCCTTTACCGCGCCCACCGTCGGGGATATCTCCATGCAAAACTGGACGTGGGGAAATGACTATCGTCCCGGTACTGAAGCTGATAACCTTGTTTATACTCCTGACCAATTGCAAGAGACGGGACAGTTAGCCCCCGGAGGTTGGATGGGTGGTTTGCGAACCGAGAGTTTACGCAAAGCAGAGGAACTCTCCCTGGGATATTTCTATTGGTTAGTTGACGGAACAACAGACTCCCAACTTGGTGATGGCGTCAAGGAACCCCATCCCAGTTATCGTTATTTATCCGGATTAGACTCTCCCATGGGAACAGTACATGGGTTATCTAAGTATCCCTATATGCGGGAAGGACGGCGAATTATCGGACGCCCTGCGTTTGGGTATCCGGAGGGGTTTACAATTTGGGAAATTGATATGTCTCGCCGCAATTACCGGGAGGATTATTACCGTCAAACCTTATCTCCCAAAATGTATCGCCAATTATGGACGGCTTTGGCGGGACGAGAAGCGATTTCGGTGATTCAGGGTGAGGTATCGCCCGATGAGGTGAATCGACGTACTCGTTCAACCATCTATCCCGATTCGGTGGGAATTGGACATTATGCCATTGATTTTCATCCCTGCATGAGTTTCTCTCCCCCAGAAGCGCCAGGAAATACAGAACGAGAGGGGGAACGTCAGGGGGCGGGTCAAGCCTATCCGTTTCAAATTCCCCTGCGGGCGATGATTCCGCAAAAGATTGACAATATGTTAGTGGCGGGAAAAAGTATTGCCACGAGTCATATTGCAGCGGCGGCGTATCGGGTGCATTCCTTTGAATGGTCATCGGGTGCAGGGGCGGGAACGGCGGCGGCGTTTGCGTTGGAGAAGGGAATTGCACCGTTTGAATTGGTGGATGGACTTCCACCCCATGATCCGCAGTTGCAGGTGTTGCGGCGACGGTTGGAACGGAATAATAATCCGACGGCGTTTCCAGATACGTCGATTTTTAATCAGGATTGGGACGATTGGCGTTAAAGGAAACGTGCGATCGCGCTGTTTGTAGCAGCCTGTTTGTAGTAGCCACTTTAGTGGTTGTTTGTGCCTTAAACGGGGTAGAGAGATGGTGCGATCGCGTCAGTCAGAAAACCCGAATTATCTGACGAAAGGATTACACCCGTTTCCCATAATATTGGCAATTGATTAATTAACTGTAGGGGCGCATAGACGTGCGCCCTTTTCCTAAATTTGTCACCTTTTAAAGCTGTTAAGCTGTTCGGCATTTAAACCTTAATATCAATAAGGGCGAAATCCTTGTAGTGCGTTTAGCGAAGCCATGCCGCAGGCTTTAGCGAAGCCATGCCGCAGGCTTTGCATCTTGCTCGCTACCCATTCCCAATTTAAATGCATGACAGCTTACTAAATCAGGTTTTTGCGATCGCTCTCCACTGTACAATGAAGATACTACCAGACTTGAAATTAGGTATAGTTTAGGATTTCTGGTTCACCTGTTCAGGGAGCAATCAATCATGCCAATGGCTTTCCCAACAGACAACAACGATCAATTCCCCAGGCTCGATCCAGCAGAAATCGAACAGTATCTTGCCAGTGGTATATTTCATGGCATTGGCAAGAAGACAGCGACTTTGCTGACAGCCTATTTTGGCTCTGATACCCTAGACGTTCTGGAGTTCTCACCCCAACGACTTAAACTTATTCCTGGGTTATACCAATATCGGATTGATGCCATCCTCTCAGCTTGGGAGAAAAGCAAGAGCAACCCAGTCCGAGGGACTCAAGCTTGGTTGCTGGGGATGGGGATATCTTTGGGGTTAACCCTAAAACTGACTGACTACTATGATCAGCGTACAGCATCCGTCCTCAACACCAACCCTTATCAGATTATTAATGAGATTGATGGAATCGGATTTAAAATAGCTGACAGTTTAGCGCTCAAGTTGGGGATGCCTCCTGATAGTCCCCTGCGCTATGAGCAAGGGATTCTTCAAACCTTACAAGATGCCAGAAATCAGGGACATTGTTTTCTCCCCAGCTCCGAACTTATTGAAGCAGCACTAGAGTTATTGAGTTGTCCGGGACATACACCAAATCCCCAGTTACTTAATCAGGTATTAGAGAATGCGCTCACCCAAAAAATTGTAGTGGAGGGACGGTTATCCGAGTCTCTTTATTTAAAACCAATTTATCGGGCGGAGGTTAATGTCGCCCGATTGATTCTGTATTTTGCCTCTCGCAGAAAACTGCCTATCGAACCGTTAGAGGAGTGGTTACAAGAACTAGAAGCAGTAGAATGGCGGCAGTCTGGGGTGCTTGATCTAGAACAGCGACAGGCACTGTTAAAGTCCTATGCCCAACCCATTAGCATTATTACGGGGGGTGCTGGGCGAGGGAAAACGCATATTTTGAAGTATTTGATCGATTGGCTAACGGAGTGTAGATTCAAGGTGGCTTTAGCTGCACCTACGGGAAAGGCAGCGACAAGAATGAAGAACGCCACCGGGTTAGATGCCCAAACGATTCATCGTCTACTTCAGTGGCGAGGGTACGGTCAAAAGTTTGAGTTTAATCAGGACAATCCCTTGCCGATTGACTGGTTAATTATCGACGAATTTAGTATGGTTGATATTTTCCTGTTTAATTCCCTCTTAAAAGCCTTAGAACCCCATACGAGAATCGTGTTGGTTGGGGATCATAATCAGCTTCCGAGTGTGGGCGCGGGAATGGTGCTGCGCGACTTACTGATATCTGAAGTTGTACCCTGTTCTCGCCTGAACAAAATTTACCGCCAACGGCAAGAAAGTCCAATTATCTATGCCGCAGAAGATGTTATTCGTGGCTTGGTTCCTCAGTTGCAACAGTTTTACTCTCCTCAACAATGGCAACGAGTTTCCGATTGCGCCCTGCTGTGTCGCCACACCCCGGAAGCAATTGCCGATACCATTGTCGAGCTAGTGGCACAGATGCAGCGTGATCAGGTTAACTTAAAAGATCAGGTAATGGTTCTTGCTCCCCAAAAGAAAGGGGTGGTTGGGGTTCAAGCGTTAAATAAACGATTGCAGCCTCTGTTTAACCCAAAACAACCGGAACAGCCAGAAGTGGAAACGGGGGAGGTGGTGTATCGAGTTGGCGATCGCGTGATTCAATTGAAGAATAGATATGATACAATCCCGGCGGTAATGAATGGCGAGGGGGGTTGGGTGATTGAGGTTAAAACCAAATCCAATCCTGAACGGGTTACGGTTGCATTTGAAGGCGGCGCGGTTGTTGATTATGTCCCCGGCATTTTTGAGCAGATTATGCATTCGTTTTGCCTAACTTGCCATAAGGCTCAAGGTAGTGAATTCCAGTATGTAATTATGCCTCTGTCGCCTTCAAACCACCGGATGCTTTCTCGTCAACTTCTCTACACCACAATGACTCGTGCCAGCTATGGTGGATTTATCGCCGTTGGTAGACCAGAAACGTTAAGGTATGCTGTTAGTATCGATAAACCAATGCGCCGATATACTCAGTTGCCTTTATTATTATCTGAGTCTCATCAAACTTTAATTGATGCACTGAATCAGGTGAGAACGATGCAGTCTCCAGCATCGCCAAATCAACAATTTGTTAGCGTGGCGATGCGACTCCGTGAACTCAATATTGATGCTACCAAAGGGCAAAAGACTTCGATTGGCTCGTTGGCGCTCCAGCTTTATCAATCCCACTATGGTCGCCGTCCCTCCAAGCGCCCAGAAGTGATAGAATCTGGACAAAAGTTTAAAACCTATCATTATGAAAATGAAGCGATTGAACTGCTGGATCGGGCAATTAGGACTATTATGGAAGGCGATCGTTCTTAGTAGAGACGTTACGGCGGAACGTCTGTAACGTCTCTAAGCGGTCACGCATTTAAATTGGCAATGGGTAGCGAGCAAGATGCTCACATGACAACGATGTTGCAGTTGTTGACATTAACGTTTTAAATTGAAAGACCCAGTTTTAGACCAAGGACAACGTGAACAACGAGCAGGATCATGATTGTACTACCCAAATAAGCATGAGCAGTACGAAACGATTCCTTCTGATCACCCCCAAAACCGAAAGTCATCACCGCGTTAATTCCTAACAAAATGACAGCAGAAGAACCTGTCCAAAAATGCGGACTTTCAAAAATAGGTTTATGCTGCATAACCAGGGAAAGAACTCCTCCGGTATATCCCAGCGCAATAAACAAGTACATCAACGGCGCAAGCTGACGGTGAGACGCCCGACTTTTCGCTGCCACTTCCCCATCCTTCGTCAACCGACTACGCCATCCCATATAGGCGACAAAACTACCAAGAACAAATATCACGATTCCCATCATGACAGGATGTCCCCAGTGAACAATCGGTTCAGGAACGCCTAACGTGCGAAACCACGCCGCGATAGGTTCTAGGACTTGACTCAGTTGTTCTCCCATCGGTTTTAATTCATCTTTCTTTACATCTATCTATTTTGACACGTTTTGCACTTTCAGCAAGTTAAATGATTGGCATAAAACCTGGGACAAAGGACATAAGACATAAGACAAATGACAAATCACTAATCAGATAATCAGCCAAACCGCCAATCCCCAGAAGGGAACATATCGCAGCCAGCGCCCCCTTTGATTAGATGGAATGACGGCGGTTAACAGTACACCCTGGAAAATGGAAAACAACACCAAATCAATACAAAATGCGATCGTTACCCGGTTACTCATTAGCAGTTCTCTAAAATAGTGCGCCCTCTGTGCTAAATCTCCAAACTCCGGTCTTCCGACAAAACCCCATACAATAGCTAGAGTACCTACAATCAGCCCAATCCATCCGAAAAGACGAGCTAACCAGCTTTTTTCAGGTTCATCCTTGTCTTGAGGAGGGGGAACGGTATAACGCAATGCCATATAAGGCGTAAGAATAACATTCGTCAGGAACATTGCCACACTCCACATCAAAACCTTAGGTAAATGGCGTCCCCTTTTATCCATTAACAGCAAGGGGAGAAACATAAATATCCAGGCTTCGGCAAAGTTAAACAGTGCTTCTAGGGTAGGGTGAACCGTTGGGGATTCCATGACATGAATACCCACCCCATTGAGAATCGGTAAGATCAAGAAGAAATTGAGCGACTCATCCAGAATTTCCTGTAAGGTTTCGGGTTGAATTGCCCAAATTGGTTCTCCGGGAAGAAGTTGATTGGGTGGAGAGAGTAAGAGGACATAAGTATAGAGTATAGCCATCAGTGCCAACGCGATCGCAACCCATGGCTGAGGTTGTTCTGATTTAGCCATAGCATGGGTTTCTGGCTGGCGTTTAAGCAGTCGTCGTACCAGAGGAGTAACCAATCGAATAATCCAGAATGCAACTTTACCGGGTTTAATTGGCGGTTCCACCACATCACGGGCGAAAACTAACTTCCCCGTGGTTTCAGATAGGCGATAAAAGCTGACCCCTCGTCCATTGGGAAAGGGAATACCATCCAGTTCAACATGCCAAAGGACACCCGTGGAAGATGGATCTCCTGTCGTAATATCATCAATAACAAAGAGTAAGTCATCGGGTACACCTTGATAGGATTCTTCAAAAAGTTGCTGAACGGCGGCTTTCCCACGAAAGGGTTGGGGAAAGTTAAGATCCTCATAGACGCACTGATCATCGATGCAGTCTATAGCGGCGGAAATATCCCTGCGGTTGATTGCCTGATACAGGGATTTAATCATCAAGTGAGCAGGTTTTGTCATGTTGGCAGTTTGTGACTCTCATTAAGAATGTATCGTGAATGAGAGTGCAGGTTATTTATTGAAGATGAATATCAATCTGGTTAAACGTTAGCTTTTCGATGTTGCTCTAAAAATGCTGCTACTGCTTGGTTAAACTCCTCTGGCGCGACCAAAAAGGGCCAATGATTACCAGGAACCTGACGAACTTGTAAATTTTTTAAATAGGTTTTATAGGGTTTCAGTTGCCAGTCTTGGCGATTCACTCCTTTTTCCGGTTGCACAAACAGGGTAGGGATATGAATCGGAACCGTTAATCCGGCGACGAGCATCACATCTTCAAACGTACCATCACGGGCAGCCACGGTAAACTTACTCCCCCAAGAACCATCGGGTTTCTGCTCAATACTGGCTTGAAAAACTTGCTGCTGTAATGGCGTCCAATCTTGATATTGACTTAACTGACGCACTTTCTGTTCGGCGTCTTCATAACTCTCAAACGGACCCATTCCTTTGAGAAACGGCAAAACCCGGTATAACAAAGGGAATGTAACCTTGAGCAGACTAGGCATTTTCCAGATAAAAATCGGATCAACCAGAATCATGCTGCAAAACCGTTCGGGATGCTGTTTTGCCCAAATCGGCGCTAATTTACCTGTCCAGGAATGTCCGATAATATGAGCTGATGACCATCCCAAGTAATCCATGAGGGCTTCTAAGTCCGCGATCGCACTGGCAAAGGTATAATCATCTTCGGGCTTACTACTCTCCCCATGACCGCGCATATCGGGAGCGATGATATGATAGCTCTCAGCTAGATACTCTGCTAAACTCGACCACACTAAAGCGTGATCCGCTAAACCATGGAGCAGTAATAAGGGTTCTGAACCTTGCTTCCACTCCAGATAAGACAGTTGGATTCCAGGTAAGGATACAGTTTGCCGTGCTGGTGTCATTTTGCGTTCCAAGTGTGTCAACCCGAACGTAGAATAGCAAATATCAATAAAAGATAACGCATTCTACTGAGCAGGGATTAGGTAGAATCAGAACAAATCAGATTGGTTTGAGTCAACTCACGGCTGATTTAAATTGAATGGAGGGCGAATCGATATGGCATTTACAGCGAGTGTTATTTCAACGAACGAATGGGGCGCTAGACCCCCAAAACAGTGGCCCCCCCAAACGAGACCGCAATATATTATCATTCATCATACGGCGACTCCTAATCCCCCCAATGATGTCTCTAGAGGGACATTAACGGGAGCCAAAACCTTCGCCCGCAGCATTCAAACAGCCCATACGGATGGCTTTGGCTGGATTGATTCCGGTCACAATTTTTTAAACACGACGGGCGGATATTTGCTAGAAGGTAGACATGGAAGTCTGACGGCGGCTAAACAAGGACGCAGTGTGCGTTCATCCCATGCGGGTAGTAATAAAGGGAATCAGTCGCCAGGTATTGAAAATGAAGGAACGTTTATCACCTATCAAATGAATGCCAAACAGTGGGATAGTTTGGTTGAATTATGCGCCTCGATTTGCTCAACGACTAAAATTAGCCCGGATAATATTCTCGGACATCGTGACTTTTCTCCCACTCAATGTCCGGGAGATTGGTTATATAGTCAATTACCTCGCTTACGCCAGGAAGTCCGTCAGCGATTAGGAGCATCTTTCATCGAAGTTTTGCGGGAAGGAGACACCGGACTACGAGTGAAGGAACTCCAGCAAATTCTCAGCGCTCAAGGGTTTAATCCGGGTCCAATTGATGGTATTTTTGGCGCGGGTACTGAAGATGCGGTGGTTTTGTTCCAAAAGTTTTATGGGTTAGAACCCGATGGTTTGGTCGGACCGAATACGTGGAAGGTTTTAGAACGGGTGTCTCAACCGACACAGCCACCTCCCACCGACACTGGGACTCCGACGGCGCCGGATACAACACCGGGGGGAAGTACACCGTTGAATCCACAAACCCCTTTCACCCAAGTTCAACTCCTCGATACCTATAAATATTACCGGGAACTCCCCCATCAAACCCAAGCCATTCAGTGGTTACAAGCACAACTGCCTCAGGCGACATTGGTGGAGTTTTCCCAAAAATGGCGCAATCAACCGTTAGAGCCTTTTTTACCACTCCAGGAAGGTTCCGTGAGTCCCCAAGTGAAGCAAGTCCAAGAGATTTTGCAGCAAGAAGGCTTTGATCCAGGTCCTGCTGATGGGATCTATGGTCCCAAGACAAAAGCCGCCGTTATTGCGTTTCAGCGCTCAAAAGGAATGACAGCAGATGGGATTGTGGGGGCGGTGACATGGTCGGTTCTGAATTTAGCTTAAGGTAAATAGCTGCAAAACCTTCAAAACTCCTGAAGAAGCGCCGTGAGATTGCATCGGGCATAGCCCACAACTTGAAAAGAGCATTCCCTACTACATCGTCTTCGACCGCTATACTGACGAATTGCGGGTATTTTGGTTAGAAGGCGATCGCTATCGGCAACAGGAACTCACTGAACCGCGAATTTGGTGAGCGATCGCACAAACGTTATCATAGTACAACCGTTACCTGTACAGGACAAATCGCTATTTTTACCTAATTCTGAAGGCACATTATGTCTTTTGGTGACTATAGAAAATACTCAGCCGCTGAATTAAAAGCTATCTTTAATATCACGCTATTGAAAGACGCTAATTTATTTAACAACTTTCACCCCACAGATCAGTCTTATCCTGATTTGCAGGTAGCCGTGAAAAAGATGAAGTCTCGCATTAGCCTGTCCAAATCGGATAACGAAGCAACCCGAGGCAGCCTCTTAGTATCTCACATTTTGTGGGAAGCTAGCGACACTTATAATCTCGGTATCTTTTTTGAACCACCCGTTGATATTAATCCAGAGGAAACACCGGGTTTGCCTCACCCTTTAAATGGTAAATACGATTGCGCTTTAAGTCTTGATGAGATTGATTTTATCTCGCCGATTATTTCAGTGGTTGAAGTAAAAAAAAGCAGTCTATCTGATGGGTTAGGGCAATGTGTCGCTGAAATGTATGCCACTCTCAAGAAGTTCCAGCAAGATCAAGTCTACGGCATTATCACCGATGGGGAAGTCTGGTCGTTTTTATTGCTAGAAAACTTGACACTATCGGTTAACGAAAATAATTATTACATTAGTAAGGTTGCCGATATTGTTGATCGGATTGGTTATATCGCCGAAAAATTTAATAAATAAGCATTCTCTCGAATCAAGTCAATCAAATGGTCAATTGTAGGGGCGGGTTTAGGGACTAACGCTAATGAAGAACCGATAAATGAGCAACAAAACCCGCCCTTGTTTAAGAGCCTAAAGAAAAATCCCACGTAAACTAATAAAAATAATCGCCCCTAAACTAGCGGCTACAGGTAGCGTAATCAACCAAGCCAGAGCAATCGATTTAAGGGTTTGAAAGCGAACTGTGCGCCAATTCTGAATCAATCCAATGCCAACAATACCACCCACTAAAGCGTGAGACGTTGAAACCGGAAAACCGAAGCGGGAGGCGAGTAAAACAGTTGTCGCCGTGGCAATTTCGGCACAGAATCCACTACTAGGTTGCAACGGGATAATATTTTCCCCAACGGTAGTAATCACCTTTTTACCCCAAACAGCTAACCCTGCAACGATACCAGCACCACCAATGATGAGAATCCACAACGGAATATCAAACGCCGTGAGGGGAACCGTACCCGTAGCAATAATATACGCGATCGCCGCTAAGGGAGCGATCGCATTCCCGACATCGTTGGAACCGTGAGCAAATGCTACAAAACAAGCGCTGAGAACTTGAAACCGTGCCAGTTGTTGCTCAATTGGTGAGGGAAAGGGAGACACAGCATTAGGGGGTGGGGCAATATTAGCTTCAATTTCTGCTTCTCCAGTTTCCCAGAGGCGAATATCCTTATCTGTTGATTCTTCAGGATTAACAGGTAGAATTAAAGGGCTACGTTCCAACTGACGCCAACTAATCAGACTCAGGACAATAGCCGCCACTGAAACCGTAATAATTGGTAAATCATGGGTAGGAATTGGCAAGGCATAAAATAGAGGACGATTAAATAAACTTGGCATAACAATCGCGCCAAAGATACTCAAAAGAATAGCACTTAGCCAAGGAATCCATTCCCGGAACTGAACCATCGGATTCCTTTGCCTTAAAATTGAGGTATTGATAATACTATAAAATACGGCGGCTAAACTACCACTAACAACAGGCGTAATAATCCAAGTTAACGAAATACGCCCCAAGGTTCCCCAATCTACCGCCTGCACCCCAATCGCCACCCAACAAAATCCGGCGATCGCGCCAACTACAGCATGGGATGAGGCGACAGGTAACCCCAGACTGGTGGCAATTTGTAACCATAACCCACAAGCGAGTAATACAGACATCATCCCCAGTAATAACACCTGTGGCGTTTGGGCAAATAACGTCGGATCAATCACTCGCGTGGCTAACGTTGTCGCCACCCCTTGACCAAATAAAACCGCACCCGTAAACTCCAAAATTCCTGCAATAATTAGCGCTTGTCGTAGCGTAACCGCTTTTGAGCCAACTGACGTTCCCATGGAATTCGCCACATCATTAGCGCCTAGATTCCAAGCGACATAGAAGGCAAGAATGGCAGTTAAACTGAGTTGAATTAGAGCTATTGAAATCACTCGTTATCCCTTATTTGTGATAATGTCCTGCACGGCTTGCCGATGGTGATTATAGGATTGCGTAGAGAAACAAACAAAAATCACTTGTTCGATAGTTGTCTTTTCTGCTAAAACCTGCTTAACTGTACCTACAGCTATTCTGGCAGCCCGTTCTGGCGGAAACCCATAAGCGCCCGTACTAATTGCCGGAAAAGCAATACTGCGAATATTATTTTGCTCAGCTAATTCTAAACTCCGATAATAACAACTCGCTAACAAAGCATCCTCGCCATGATTACCATCCCGCCAGACAAGTCCCACGGTATGAATCACCCAATCAGCCGGAAGATTGTAACCCTGAGTAATTTTAGCATCACCCGTTTCACAGCCATTCAACCCTCGACATTCTGCCAACAAACCGGGTCCAGCCGCCCGATGAATCGCCCCATCCACACCACCACCACCGAGGAGAGAGGTGTTTGCCGCATTGACAATCGCATCAACGGTTAACTGAGTGATATCGCCTTCAATGACATTTATTTTGCCTGTTATCATGAAGATTATCCTCCTGGAAAATAATTCTGTTTCGTTGGATTCATCACAGATCACCGATAGGTAAGCTCAGCAGTAGGGGAACAGTTTTGGTGGTGTTGTGATAGGCGCGATCGCGTCTGGGTTAGGCTCTGTAGAAAACCAAGACTCAGTAGACTCAGCCGATAAATGATACCATTAGCTACCCAACCTTCCCATAGATGTTCCTCTGGAACCGTCTACCTGATGGCTTATTTCTGGGATGATTCTTCAAGATTGAACTGACGCTCTAGCCTAGTATGTTACCCACACCCTTACCATCTCAACCAAGAACGGATCAGCGCTGGCACACATTTACGGAAATATTACAACGCCTCCATCGAGAAGGCATCTACATTAATTCTGAGCAATTAGCAGAATTTATGGTGGCACATGGATTGCCCGTTGATTTGTGCTATGTCCCAGAACATTTGCACTCTAAAGCCATTCAAATCAATCAAAACTATCAGGGCGATATGGTGTCCCTAACTGAACAATCCGAACCCGATTGGGATTATTCCTGGATGAACGAAGTCCAAACGCCCATCGTCAAAAACAATCCCTGCTATAAAATTTAAGGAAAAATAGGGATGGCTCCTCTCATTTCCAGTTGTTTCCAAATTCTCTAAAATTTTCATTCAAGTCCGCTCAATTCCTCTGCGTACCTGGAGCGGTATCCTCTGCGTACTCTGCGTTAACAAAATATAATTCATACGAATGAACTTGATCTGACCGCGTAATCCTCAATTCACTTGCGCTTAACTCTTGACCCCTTACGACTACCTTTTCCCTTTCCTTTAGAGGACTGAGAATCTGAGGTTGGCGCAATCATTGGCACCGTAAAGTGAAACTGAGACCCCTGATCTTTACCCGCTGAGTCTGCCCAAATTTTACCGCCCCATCCCTTGACAATTTGGCGACAAATTGCTAGACCTAAGCCTGTGCCGCCTGTAGTCCGTCGCAGCGCCCCTTCTTCTTGATAAAAGCGATCAAAGACATCCTCTAGGCGATTCGGTTCAATCCCTCGCCCGGTATCGGCGACAGTCACTTTTAACATCGAATTTCCATTGGTTTCAATCCCAATCGTGATTTCTCCTTGGGGAGACGTAAATTTGCAGGCATTGTCTAACAATTTGGCAAGGGTTTCCACCAGCCACTCGCCATCGGCTTGGACTAAGGGCAGATCTGTGGGAACTTGAGTGATAATGTTCGGTCGTCGATCCTCTGACCAATGGACGTTGATCCGGCTGAGGGCTAAATCAACACATTCTTGTAGAGAAAGGGCTTCGACATTCCATTCCACACGACCACTTTCCAGGCGCGAGAGGGTGAGAAAGTCTTGCACCAGTTTCCGCAGGCGTTCAGCGTCGTCAAGGGCGGTATTCAGCATCACCTGACGCAATTCCGGTGACATATCCGGTTCGCTGGCGAGACTTTCTAGGCACACCTGAATTGTGGACAGGGGGGTACGGAGTTCATGACCCGTGATTGCCACTAAGTTACTACGAGTCCGGTCAAGGGCGGCGAGTTGTTGGTTCAAATCTTGCAAATTCGCGTAAGCTTCCGCTTGGATTAAGGCGACACCCACTTGAGTTGCGATCGCTTCCACGAGGGCGAGTTCTTCATCCTTCCACCGATAAGGGGTTTCGCCGCAATGGTGTAACTCAACCATCCCCAATAATCGACCCTGATACAATACCGGAACCATCAGCCACGATCGCATACCAAAGGTTTGCACCAATTCCTTTAATTTAGAAGACGGGGAATTTGCATTTTTACTGGATGTCTGATTCAGCCGAGGATCATGTTGGGTGTCTTCTACGGAAATGGACTCTTGATGTTCGACAATCGCTTGAAACAGAGTATTGTCTTTTAGGGGCCAAGGACTACCTAGAGTAGAACAGAGGATCGTGCGATCGCGCCCTTGAGTTTCTAGGTACTCATGGGTAATCGTGGCTTGAGTATCCGTGGCTTTACAGCGGTAAAGTAGACAGCGACAGGAACCCATGGCGCGTCCTAACTCTTGCACCGCGATTTCTAGAACTTCATGAGGATCGAGCGATCGCCGAATCGCCGTGGTAATCGAATTCACCAAACGCTCGCGTTGTTCTTGAGCCGTGATCGAGCGATAGGCTTTCAGGAGTTTATACTGACCCGCTTGTAAGTAAGTCACCAACCGATGCACAAATGGATCAGGATTGGGTGAGTCTCCCAGATTCCGATCTGAGGGTTGAGTGGAGCCAAAACTGATATACTCAGCTTTTGCCTGCTCGATTTTATCCGCTAACTCCGGTCGATAGGTGGCAATGCGATCCAAAATCAACTCAGCGGCTTTAGCGCTAACCGTCCGGTCAAATGTCCAAATTCCCTCAAAACGTCGAGAGGTATCCATCTCCCCATTGGCGCTACTGGAGGAAGACGAACGTTTTTCTCGGCAGATCAAACAGTTGGCGTAGTGAGAACCAATCACCACTAAATGCCACTCGTGACTTAAGCCATCGCCCGGATCAAATGCCACGGTTTCGTAGTGATCTGAGCTATTCTTGAAATCCGTTTCTGGTGCGGCTAAGACATAGACATGAGGTGTCCGTTGGGCAATGCGTCGATAGCGATGGGCTTCCTGACGATAGAAGCGTTCTCGCTGAAAACAGGCAATCACCAACGGTTGCTCCGAACCAGCTAAGACCTGATCTTCCATCGCATGGGAGAGTGCGGTCAACGACGCTTTGAAATATACTTGTTGCCTCAGGTGGGGCATGGCTTGGAGTAAGTGAGCCAGCACCGAAGTTTTGATGATCATTCAAATAAGCGATAAGCAGTGTTTAGCTTGAGCTTGGCAACAAACTCTTGACAATTCCCCTCTTTTATGATTCAAATTGCCGCAATACCCAATGGCTTAAGAGCAATCGGCAGGTATGGGGAACGCCATTAAGCAACACGATTCGGCAAAGAACCGCTGTGGGTCATCGAGAGTTGATAACTTGTCCTATCAACCTATCGTACAAAAAAGAAGGTAACTTCCACCTAGCGAACCCGATAAAATTCCTCTCTAGGCTTCGAGGAGATGTCCAGTTGAGCGAATGTCTCGAACCCGATCTAGAGTGCTGAAGGGACGGGTAAGCTACTCAAATAAGTACCTGGACATAAATTCTTGCCGCTGTACTAAGAAATGTTAAGGAGCCGCTCAATCCTTACGTTTCCCTGTTAAAAATCCGTGAGTTCCCTAACCTCAACCATTAACTTGAATGAAAGTCCGACTCCTTAGGGCTGGCTGCAAAACTCGCCAAATCCAGAAAAATAAAGGTTTTGAGGACGATCAAAGGTGCATAAAGTACCAGCACTTCCATGCTTCGAGAGGTTGAGGGACTCGAATCTCCTGCTACCCTTTCAGGAGAAACGATTCCGCCGGAATTTGTGTTAAATCTTGATCTCATGTCGTTCTCGTCAGTGATCATTTCCTAAAAAACGGTAATCTAAGATACTCAATTCCCCTTTTTTGACGGTTGACTCCCTGTAGACGTAGGATATTATATCTATACTGAACTTCTGGTAACCGTCAGCCTTCTGCTTTAGTCGTATAATGCACACTCAACCTAAATCCTTACATAGATGTTTAATTGGCACCTAAACTTACAGAGGTTGTTTCAGGTTTTAGGCAAACATCTGACCAGAACTTTGCCCAGCTTTTTGCGGAAACGAATACCAGGATTCGGCTCACCCCAGCAGCAGTTGACAGTGACTTGCCAAACGCTACACAAGCAATTAACCACTGCTAACCCTTCCGATCGCGCGAAAGAGAAAGCTTGGAAAACCTATGGCAAAGCCCTATCCCTGGCTGAGCAATGCGATTACTCACAACTCATCCAAGTCATCGTGCAATTTGACCCGCTCTTTGGGGAGTGGCAGCCCAATTCCAGCTTTCGGCAAGAGCGATCGCTCTCGGTTCTACTGAAAGCCCAATCGCCAACGGCTCAAGCCCTCGATGCGGCATGGCGGCTTTCGGGGCGACTGCAAAACCCGTTACGGCAAACCGAGATACAACAGCTAATCTGTGTCCAATCTGCCCGAATTGGTGACACCAATGGACTACTGGTGAAGTTGCTAAAGCGACGAGAACAAGGGTGTCTCCCTAAAGCCGAACTCCATGAAATCCTCTCCACCTATTTAGACCACAATTCCTTTGAGGATAGCCATCCCTGGAAAGCCTTCTTCTCAGAATTTCCGGACACCCAACTGCCTCAAATTCATCAGGTTTATGCCCTAATGGAGCGCTATGAGGAAGCGGCAAACTTGGCAGAAGTAGCCAGAGATTACGCCAGTGCTATCCGTTACCTCCTGTCTGTTCCAGGTAAAGAAACTGCCCTTCGCGTTCTCGACTTGGCGGAGCGTGTCAAAGACCCCGATACAATTGCCCAAGCCCATGAGAACGTAGCCTCATGGTTCTGGGAGCAAGGGAGTTATGCCGATGCCCGAGAACACTTTCAAAAAGCTGGCAACCTCGAGGGCGCCAGCGACTGTTACCAACAAATGGGACAGCTCGAACTGGCAATCCAACTCCGTCCCGCGATTCGTTCTGAGTGGATACTCGATATCCGAGAGGCAATGGAGAACACCGTCCGAGGGCATCTTGATCGCCAAGACTTTTTAGAGGCAGTTCGCCTACTACGAACCGTAGAGCAAGCATGGCGAAACAAATCTGCCGAGTCAAGTCTTCGCTCTGAGGCGGATCGCACCCAACACCTGCTCTCGGAAGTAATCCGAACCGTTCGAGCCTCCTTTGAAGCCCAATTGCCAACGACTCAGGGACAATCAGAAAAAGACCTGTTCAAACAATGGAGCCTGTTGGAAGAAGCTGCTGGTAATTATCTCGAAGCTGGATTCCAGGCAGAGAAAGCTCAAGACTATTTTGCCGCATCCTTATTATTTGAGAAAGCCGGTGCCTTTGGTCAAGCCCTGATTGCCCTGGATTCTGCCGATCCAGACCATCCCAACCCTCGGAAAAAGGCTCAGTTGCTCGAGCAAGGCGGTGACTTCTTTATGGCGGGACTTCTCTACGAACGTTTGGGAGAAATCGAACAGGCGATTTCAATGTACGAACAGGCGAGGGAATACCAGCGTGCTGCCCAACTCCGACGGCAGCAACTTGGCGATCAGCGGGTCGTATTCGATCATCGCTTCCAAGAATTAATCACCAAAGCCGGTCAAGTCGAGGAACTGGCGGAACTTTGCGCGGCTCAAGCCTACGAACGGGAGCAACCGCCCGAGGAAAAAGCGCGTTTACTACGACGCCTGAAAGACCTAGGAGAGCAAGGGTTGGTGAGTGGCAAATGGCTAGACCTGGTTGCTACAGAGTTGCCCAGCATTGAGGCGTTAGATAGGCGTCGATTTGAAGAGCAAGCGGATCGATGGGTGCAAGCCGCGACTCAGGAGATTCTGGCAGACTACATTGATGCGATCGCGCTTGACCTGGGTACCAGTAACAGTGTGGTTTGTCTGTATAACCAAAAGCAAGGAGAGCCAGAGGTTGTCGAATGGCAGGGGCGACGGCAGATTCCGTCCGTGTTTGCGATCGATCAAGTGGGGCGGGAACGGGTTGGTGTGCCGATATCCGAGCTGCTGGGGAAATCACCTCGCGCCATTGTCACTCAAGCTAAACGGCAGATGGGAACGGACACCAAATTCAAAGCCGGGGGTCAGGTATACCGTCCTGAAGAAATTTCAGCGCGGATTATTAACCACGCCCGTGAATTAGCGAGGGAGTATCTGCACAAAAAGATTGGTGAGAAAATTTCCCGAATGGCGGCTCAGGTGATCGGAACATCTGTGCCAGAGGACTGGGTAATAACCTACCTCGATCAACATCCCCCCACCATTCCTTTAGCCAATGCTGTGATTACAGTACCGGCTTACTTCAATGATGCCCAGAAACAAGCGACAAAGACTGCCGGAGTGCTGGCGGATATCAACATCCTGCGCTTAATTCACGAACCAACGGCGGCTTGCCTTGCCCAGCGTACCCGCTCTTCTATCAATGAAACGATTTTAGTCGCTGACTTGGGAGCAGGAACCTTTGATCTTTCCATTATTGAAGTCGAGGAAAGCGTCTTTGAGGTACTGGAAATCGAGGGAGATAATGCACTTGGCAGTGCTGATTTAGATGATGTGTTGTATGCTCATTTTCTAGAGGTGATTAAAGCTGAAACCGGGCAGGATATAAACGGCGATCGCCGCACCGTCACCCGTCTGCGTCAGGCTGGCGAAGAACTCAAGATTGAACTGTCCTCCCGCAGCGCTTGGACAATTGAGCTACCCGATTTGATTAACGGTAGCCCGATCACCCTGGAACTGACACGAGACGAACTCGAACGCCTAGCTGCACCTTGGCTGGATCGCATTCGGACAACCTGCCAAAAGATTAATCGCCAACCGAGTCGGATACTTCTCATCGGCGGTGGAGCGATGATGCCTGCGGTTCGTGAGTGTATTGGGGATGTGTTTGCCCAAGACCCTAACTCGGATTTAGATCCGCTAACAGCCGTTGCCCGTGGAGCGGCTCTGCAAGCGGCGATCCTGATGGGTTCACTACAGGATGCTATCTTGTTGGATGCTGTTCCGTTCAGTCTGGGGATTAAATCCTATGTAGCACCGGGTCAGTTCAAGTTTGATTCCTTAATCCCCAAGCACACGACCATCCCGACTCAAACAACACGACGCTATACTACAGTTGAGGACAATCAGACCAACGTTAGAATTCAGATCTTTCAGGGAGAATCCTCTGTTCCTGAGGAAAATTTTAAGATCGGACAATTTATTCTGCAAGGAATACTTCCCGCCCAAGCTAGAATTCCCCAAATCGATGTCACTTTTGATATCGATAGCAATTGCCTTCTGACTGTGACCGCTCGCGATGCTGGAACGGGAAAACAATGCAGCATCACTATCTCCGACTCGCACCTACTGACGCCGGCTCAAGCGGCTTCGCTGCAAGCCAGATTCCGAGACTCTCAGACTCATCAAGGACACCTGACAGGGTTAGAGAAACTGGCGAGGAACCTCACACAGATGCTGCAAGAGACCCAACGGATCAATATTCTGGAACTCTCAGCCGGTTTGCAACAGCGATTGCACTACTATGAACGTCACCGAGAGCGGTATTTGCCGACTCCGACAGACAATGACAGGTTGTTTGAGGTCTACCGCAACCGCGACGAATTAGAGATGAAGGCACGGTTAGCCCAGGATCGATGGGACAGCTTGAGCCGGAGTAGCCGGACTTGGTTGGAGGGTTATGGGTCGCTCGATTGGCGTTCTACACAAGTCTCACAGCAAGTGGAGCAATTAATCGAGGAAGGCACTAGCCTGCTTGAGCGCACCCGCTCAGCCGCCCAAGAGGTGACAGACGTGGCGGCGACTTACAGGAGATGGTTGAGTGCCATTGAGAACCTTCCGATTAACCCTGAGGGAAATGCTGAAGAACTGGCTCAACATTTCCTCCGTCTTAACCGCTATTCAGAAGCCATTACTCATTTTCATCGGATTGAGGCTCCCCTATCTCCATCCCAGGTCGAACTCGGTTTGGAAATTTTGGCTCGTTCCCGCCAACGAGAGGCTTATAGCGCATTGTTTTTAGACCACGCCCCAATGCTTGGCTCTCACAGTCCCGACTTTGAGAGCCTCAATCATTCGGTGCGGATTTATGCCTCCTCCGTGGTTTGGATACAGGTGAATGTAGGCGGATTTGCTGGCAGTGGTAGTGGCTTTGTTATTAGTCCCGATGCAGTGGCGACCAACCGTCACGTTGTCGTAAACCAGTCCACAGGACAATGCATTTTACCGGAAGCGGTCAGCGTAATTACCAAGGAAGGTCGTCTCCAGGTAACAGAAATCTATTTACCGACTTGGGGCGCGGACGATGTGGCAATCCTGTGCTTGCGACCTGAGTCTACTCCTGTTACTCCATTACGGTTAGGCTTTTCGGAACTCGTTGAGGTTGGGGAGCGGATTTTGACCGTTGGTTTTCCGGCGCCTGGGGAGGGTGGGTTTGAAGAAAATCTCTACTGTAATGTTGGCTTGGTCAACCGTATCCGACCGAGTCAACTTTGCACTGAGCGGGTGCTAGAGGTGAGTATTCCGCTTCAGGGGGGGATTAGCGGTGCGCCGATTTTGAATCAATTGGGAGAGGTTGTGGGATTGTTAAGCTTCTTCACGGAGCGCAAACGGGAGAACTCTAGTGGACAGAGTTACAGCGAACAGTCATTTTATGCCATTCCTGTTGAGGTTTTGCGCCGCCTTCGTGGAAATGTTCAAGGGTAGAGAAATTTGAAACGTCGAACCCTGTCCCAGGGTGCTGGTAACGTTGATGTGTCCCCCATGAGCCTGAACAATCTGTTGTGCGATCGCTAATCCTAAGCCAAAGCCGCCGGAGGCTTTGGCACGCTTTGAATCAACGCGATAAAACCGTTCAAACAGATGAGGTAGAGCCTCTGGGGGAATACCGATTCCAGTATCTTCAACCTGAATCAAGGCTTGATCGGTGCGTGTAAGTAGACGCAGTTCGATCATGCCTCCGGCGGGTGTATAGCGGCAAGCATTACTGAGGAGATTCGCGATCGCTTGCTGCAACAAGTTGGCATCGGCATTCACTTCAACCGCCATTTTGGGTAACTGACTCGTTAGCGTTAGCTGATGGGTTTTCCCTTGCGGTAGCCAATCGACCACTAAATTACTTAATAAATCGGTCAGATCAACACATTGGAGTGAATCAGCCGCCAATAACCCTTCATGTCGCGCCAAAAATAACAAGTCACTCACCAGTGAACTCATCTGTTTGGTCAAATTGACAATCTTGTCGAGTCGTTGGCGCAGTGGAATTGACTCCTCTTCCAAGTCATCGAGATCCATCAATCCCACCTGAGCATTACTCAACACTGCCGCTAAAGGCGCCCGCAATTCATGAGAGGCATTGGCGGTAAATCGTTGGAGTTGCTCACAGACAATCTCCAAACGTTGATTCGTTTGACGCAAGCGATCTTCCCGGTTGGCTAACTCTCGTTCCAACTGATAGAAAAGGTGAACGGCAAACCAGGCACTGAGCGTCCCAATTACGCCAAAAATACATAACACAATCCAGGTAATTTGTCGATAAAAGTCTTGGTGTTGTCGGCGTTGTACCCATAATTCTTCCTCGGTTTGGGCAAAGCGATCGATTTCTGTTCGGGTAGCATCCATCGTCGCTTTTCCTTCCTCTAACCACGCATAGAGAGAGGCAACTGGAACAAAAATATCGGTTTGTCCCTGAATGAGTTTTAGTTCTCGCTGTAAGGTTAATTTCTGTTGAAAAATCCTTAGATTCTCATCAACCCCTGTCCGAATATCCTGTATTCGTTGGGTTTGTTGAGGATTGTCTTGTACCAGTTGTTCTAATCGATCCAACGATTTAGGAATAATCGCTTTAGCCCGGTTGTAAGGAGTCAAAAATTCATCTCGTTGGGTCAATCCATACCCTCGAACTCCGGTTTCCGCATCAACCAAGGCATTCAAGAGACGTTTGGTTTCCAAACGCACAATTTGAGTGTGTTGCACCCAGGTTTCATCTTCCACCAAGCTGGCTTTCAACCAGGCAAATGCCGACAATGCCATGAACAAACAGGTTACGGGAAGTACAATAATCACGGTTCCCCGCACTCGAATCGGCAGTGTTTGCCAGCGTTGATGAACAACAGAAACTGGATGAGTCATATCTCAATCCGAAGGAGGTTCAAGACGATAACCTGTGCCGTAGAGGGTTTCAATCCAACCGTCTACACCGATTTCGCGCAACCGTTGACGCAGGCGTCTAATCCGAGCGGTTACCGCATTACTTTCGGGTTCCTCTCCCCATTCCCATAGTGCCTGTTCAATCTGATCGTGAGTGAGGATCTGGTGGGGATGGCGCATCATGTACTCCAGAAGTTGAAAATCCCGGCTTGCTAGTTTCAGGCTAACGCTTCCCCGTTCCACGCGCATGGTGTCGAGATGCAGGGATAGATCGCTAACTTGCACCACGTCACCGCACCAGAGGGGCGCTCGTCGCCGCAAAGCCCTCACCCGCGCCAGCAGTTCTTGAATATCCACAGGCTTGACCAGATAATCATCGGCGCCAGCATCTAACCCCATCACCTTATCGGCAATGGTATCTTTTGCCGTCAGCATGAGAATGGGAGCGGCTTTTCCTGCCTGACGATACTGCTGACACAGACAAATACCATCCTCACCGGGCAACATCCAGTCTAAAATGAGCAAGTCATAGTCTTTTTCGCCCATCAGCCATCGGGCGGTTGTTCCATCTTCCACCGCATCGACGATATGTCCTGAACGAGTCAAGGCGGCGTGGAGGGGTTCAATTTGTTCTGGATCATCTTCGACGAGCAAGATTCGCATATCTTGTGGCGTGGGTGAGAGTCTATGATCGGAACTGTGGATTTGGCATTTGTGCCTTCCACAGCCCACAAAACACTTTTAGCCGCCCTGTTTAAGGTGTGGAGGTAGCCGCATCGGTGAGGGAGTTGGCATCAAATTCGCCATTTTCAAATTCTCCAGAGATGGTTACGCGATCGCCTATTTTAATCTGTTCGGCTGTGTTGTCACCGTAGAGTTCCCATGTATCCACCTTGAAGCTGCGATCGCCGGTTCTGAAATGAAATCCATCTTCCCACACCCGCTCAACTGTTCCTGTGTAGGTTGTCTGGGCGCGGCTCACCGGTGACGGTGTGGCAGTTTCCGTATCGGTCGTTGAAGGTTTAGAGGTAGCCGCATTGGTGAGGGAGTTGGCATCAAATTCGCCATTTTCAAATTCTCCAGAGATGGTTACGCGATCGCCTATTTTAATCTGTTCGGCTGTGTTATCACCGTAGAGTTCCCATGTATCCACCTTGAAGCTGCGATCGCCGGTTCTGAAATGAAATCCATCTTCCCACACCCGCTCAACTGTTCCCGTGTAGGTTGTCTGTGTATGGCTCACAAGTGGCACAGCGATGGTAGACAAGACTCCGGCGGCGATCAAGGTTAATGTTTTGATGCGTTTCATGGTTTAGTCCTGACACTGTTGAGGAACAATAATGAATATACTGATGAAAAATGACCACAAAATGACAGGCAAAACGATACATTAAACCAAAAACTGGCTAGCCTTGACACCTGTGAGGGTTGAGACTACCCGAAATCCGCCTCCCTAACTGCCGATTCGCACATCAATGCGTCTCCCCAATCAGCGACAATATCCCCCTACTGTCACCCCGGGGATTTTCTGAATTATCCATGGTTTAATCATTTTTTATTGAATTTGTTTCCCACAGCACAAGTCCCTAATGTTAATAGACCCAATACCGTTGATGTTTCCGGAACAGGTATTCTCGATTGTTTAGACTCGATGAAATTTAAATAGGCTTTTTGATTGTTAGAATTATACAAAGAATCATCTGAACTCTGGAAAAGATTAAAACCGTAGGGATCACCAACAGCCAAGACTTTACCACCGTTAGCAAAGGGCTGAAATTCCACTATCGACCTGATTGAGCCATTTGTACCAATCAGCATCCCTCCATGTGAAGAAATATCGGTTACCATTGGGTTAATATCAGTGGCTAAAGATGTACCAAATGTTTGACCTCTGAGGTCGCCGAATGTGCCGACAGTGGTTAGAGACACCGTATTTGTAAACGTGCCACCTGTAGAAGAATTGACACCACCGACAACACCTGTATATCGGGAACCGAGTCCTAGCGATTCCAGTACAGAATTAGCCGATGTCTGCTCAGAACGAGTTGAATCGGCTTCAATAATCAGACAACCACCAGTTTTGACGAAATTTCTCAGCACGCTACTTTCAGTGTTCGTCAGTGTTTTTGAGGACGCTCCATGAAAGAATATATCAACGTCAGCAAGATTTGCCTCGGTTAGGGTTGATACTCCTGGAAGGATAGTATGTAAACGTTCCAGAAGACTTAAGCTGAATGCACCATATTGCAATGCACCATTTCCGGCATTAAATAAGTCACCCCCACGCTGATTTGCGCTGTCCCAACTTCTTATCGTTAATGCACCTGCCGAATTTACTCCTAAAGCTTCGAGAAGAATAGCTAGGGATAAGGTTATTGTTATTAATAGCTTATTCATATTAGTGATGCTATAATCAGCTTACTAATATTCAGAATACATAAGTCCAAAGTTTAATTCTCTAGTTTTTGGTCTTCTTCACAAACTCTTTACATCGATCAATTAATGGGATCATTGTTAAATTTAATAATGGTTAAGAAAGGCGTTACACAGATGAGCGGATAGACCCATCATTCCAGGTACATCGATAAAAATATTCCCATATTCGTAAAAAATATTTACAACACTTCAATAAAATTAACTATTTCACCCAAGCCAATCCTTATAAATATAAGCTAAACTTATGCTAATTAATAGATTTTATCTTCACACAATATTTAACAACTGCCCCTTGACAAAGGACAAAGGACAAAGGACAAAGGACAAAGGACGGACAAAGGACGGACAAAGGACAAAGGAATGAATAAACTGTTGCCAGGTTTCTCCGAGGGGTTCCCTGTAGCGCTAAGAGTATGGTTAGTGTTTTTGCTATGTCTGGTTTTACTGGGATACTCAGTTCCCTTCAGTATCGTGGTGGGTGCTGTTGGGGGAATTGCTGGCGGCTGGATTGTGGCTTGGTGGAATAGTAAAGATAAACCAAAGGAAGCACCCTCTGAACCCCAAGATGAGCCAGAGGAAACCCCCGTCAAGTTAAGTGGATTAACCTTGGCGAAACAGCGTCGAGATGCTAGAGCGAGGAGGCGTTCCCAGAAAAGCTCCATTCCATTGACGGGATTATTAAACCGAAGTAAGTAATGTACTCTCAATCCGGGAACAGGTAAGTCGTCGGACAAAAAAGAAGAAAACCTCGATAGAGCCAAAAGAGCCAAAAAGCCATACAAAGTAGGTTGGTGGAAATAAACTTAACTAGATTAAGTTATGTAAACAAGCCTCAAACCCTTACTGTTCCCTGTTCCCTGTTCCCTGTTCCCTAATCTCCACCGCTAACTTTAATTGTGTCCACCTACTAAAATAGCGAGCGAGACGCTCGCACTGTTCTCTATTCCCCGTGTCCTGTTCCCTCCCCTCACCGCAACACTTATTCAGCAAGCGCTATTCTGTAAATTCAGATGCCACAATCATAGAACCAATTCCTTTATTGGTAAAAATTTCTAAAAGTAGAGCGTGGGGAATTCGACCATCAATAATATGAGCCGCCCGTACCCCCTGAGCCAGCGATCGCACACAACAGTTAACCTTAGGTATCATACCGCCAGCCACAACGCCTGATGCCATTAACTCTCGTGCTTGTTGGATATCCAGCTTAGCCATGAGAGTGGAGGGGTCTTGGTAATCCTGCAAAATCCCCGGAGTATCAGTGAGTAGAATTAACTTTTCGGCTCCCAAAGCGGCAGCAATTTCGCCAGCAACGGTATCAGCGTTGATATTATAGGCTTGACCCGCCTCATCAGCAGAAACACTTGACACAACTGGAATGTAGCCACTTTTGACCAAGGAGTCCACCAGTTTAATATCAACACTGCTGACTTCTCCAACAAAGCCAATCCCCTTGCGCCCTTCCGGACGGGCTTTGATTAAATTTCCGTCTTTACCGCAAAGTCCCACGGCTAAACCCCCAGCCCGGTTAATCAGAGAGACTAACTCTTTATTAACTCGACCCACGAGAACCATCTCCACAACATCCATCGTGGGTGCATCCGTTACCCGCAACCCATCCTTAAACTGTGGTTCAATCCCCAGCTTATCCAACCAGCTATTAATTTCGGGACCACCGCCGTGAACCACGACGGGACGAACGCCGACACAGGATAAGAAGACAACATCCCGAATCACTTTATCTTTGAGGTTGCTATCCTTCATCGCCGCCCCTCCATACTTAACCACAACCGTTCGTCCTGCAAACTGCTGGATGTAAGGTAGGGCTTCACTGAGTATCTGCACACGGGTTGCTTCGGCTTCCCGGATTAAATCGTGATTGTTTTCTTTTTGCATTGACAGCAACTGGAAGACCAATAAGATATCCCAAGCAGTTTAGATCATTTTTTTATCAAATATCTCCCCCAGCTCCCCAGACGTAGCATGCTACGTCTCTACATGCTCCCCCTGCTCCCTCATCTTCCCCATTTCCCTAATCGCCAAAATCCCCCATCGGATAGAGTTGATTGCTACTCCTGAGAAAGATGCGATCGCGGCTAGATTGCCTTTGAATGAATGGTGGAAGCGTTAACTTCTAAGATTTGCTAACTATTGAGAGAGGACATTCATACATGTTTATTAAACACTATCGTAAAAGCTTACCTGCCAGTGCGATCGCCTTAGCGCTGATGGCTGTACTGCTTCCCTCCTGCGCCGACACTACACAAGACGTTGTCACCGCAGGACAAGAGGAAGAAAACGTAACGGCTGAGGAAGTCGAGGAGAACACCGAACAACTGTTCGGTCAAAGCGTGAGCATACGAGGCGAAGTGAGAGAGGTTCTGGATAATGTCACCTTTACCATCTCAGAGGATGAGCTTTTTGGTGATGAGATTATCGTAGTCAATACCTCTGGCGAACCCTTTATGCTGCCAGAAGAGGACGATGTTGAAGTCCAAGTCACCGGTGAAGTGCGTCAGTTTAATAGGGTAGAGTTTGAGGAAGAATTCGACTTAGACTTGCAATTCGATACCGACTACGAACAACAGCCTGCTATTGTCGCTGAATCACTGGCACTTGCACCCGACCCCGGAGAAATTACCGAAGATCCTAGCCGATTCTACAATCAAATTGTGGCTGTAGAGGGTGAAGTGGAAGAGATTATGAGTAACAATACCTTTACCCTTGATGAAGACCAGATAGCAGGTGGCGGTGATTTGTTAGTCTTCACCTTAGTCCCACCGGAGAGAACCATGGTTGAAGGTGAAGATGTTGTCGTGACGGGTGAGATACGTCCCTTTGTCGCCGCTGAATTTGAGCGGGATTATGAGTTAACTTGGGATTTGGATGTCAAACGTCAACTGGAAGCCGAATACGAGAATAAGCCTGTCTTTATCGCTAAATCCATCTATCCCTCTGCTCAATAATAGTTAATCCGGTAGTATTGGTTATAGCAGTAGACACATCTATTAGGACAAAAGAACTGTTGTAGAGACGTTCCGCCGGAACGTCTCTACCTAAATGATGTATCCTTTTTCCCCGTCATGTAACATGTCAAACTAGAAGTAGCGATTCCGGAAAATCGAGAGGAAGCTTGGGCTATGACAATCTCCACTGAGAAAAAAGTTTGGACAGATGAGGAATTTATGGCACTGTCCAAAGATGGGCATTGTTATGAGTTAGTAAACGGGGAGCTTGTGAATATGGGCAATTCAGGGATGGAGCATGGCGGAATTGGCTCATTTCTGGGGGGGCTTCTGGCAATCTATGTTCGGCAACACAAATTGGGAACGGTTTGTGATTCTAGTACAGCGTTTACCTTAAAGAACGGCAACAAGCGATCGCCTGACGTCTCTTTTGTCTCTAAAGAACGGCTCAAGGGTTTAAAGCGTCCCCCTCGTGGGTTCTTTCAAGGTTCTCCTGATCTGGCGGTGGAAATTCTCTCTCCCAACAATACCGTTGAAGAAATCCACGACAAGATTGTGGAATATTTTGACAACGATACTCGCTTAGTTTGGGTGATTCATCCCGATGAAAAATATGTTCTGGTTTACCATTCGCCCGAACCCGATCGCTTACTTCGTCCTCAAGACACGCTAGAGGGTGACGCGATCGTTCCTGGCTTTTCCATGTCGGTTGCTGAACTGTTTGAAGAGTGGGATTTTTAGCGATCGCTCAATTTTGATTTTCTACATAGAACTTAGGTCTTTTTATGAAAAAGAGAACTTTTGGCTATGTTAGTTATTCCCCAAAAAGCAACTCTCCCGTAACTAATGTGATAAGTTTTTAGGAATCACATCAATTACGGGAGAGCCTAGATTTTCAGTTCAATCCATCACTTCAAAGGACTGCACTTGTAGGACTGGACCAATCATTGCTGTGGTCATCACATCCTCTCGCACCTCTCCTTGCACCTTCACGTTCAGGTTAGATTGCTGTAACTCATCGGGGGCATCCTGAAGTTCATAGGTTTCTCCAGAATCGGCAACTAAAGCCCAAGCCCCCATGCCAATATCCTTGTGTTCGATTTTGCCCGTAACATTAATGCTCATGCAAATCTCCCCTCTTCTTTAGAGGCAAAATAGGCAAGTCCAAAGCAGAGGAGAGCATTCGCCATTAAGAATAGACGCGCCCCAATCCCACTTCCTAGCCACAGCAGACTAGGAGACATTACCACACTTACCGCCAAGCAACTGGCAACACCCAAGGCTGAACCAATTGCCACCCATTTCCATTGGGGATTTCCCAGGAACAATGCCACTAAAACAAAGGGAATCAGCACACTGGCAAAAATGGGATTTAATAAACTACTGCCTTGAACCGCAGTACCCAGTTCCGGAATCGAACTGCCCATGACTCGTAGGGGCCACTGGGGTAAGTCAAAGATATAGAAGCCGCGCAGGAAGAATAATCCCGAACTTCCAGCCACTAATCCTGTGGTCAAACTCCAGCCAAAGGACAAATAATTCCGTAAGAACCACGCCAAGAGGTAGGAACCCAGAACCATGAGAACTTTCGGCAACAGTGCAACTGCACCACCATCAATCCAGAACCGGAGATTCAGATAACCGTTATCGCGCAACCACCGGAAGAAATCACGGAAGGTAATTTGTCCCTTCGTCGCCAATTGCACTGCACCTCCAGCATCTAGTTGTCCCGCGCCAAAGTGGTTGAGGGGATCATCTTCAACCTGGCGACTGGATTGTTGGAGAACGGTGAAAATTTCATCGGGATCATTAATCCCACTCGCTTTCACCAAAGCTGCTACCCCAGCAACATGGGGGGCTGCCATACTGGTTCCCTGAAAGCCAGAAAACATGGCAGTTTTGGTTTTGGGATTAATGGTTTCTTGGACAATCTTACCCGCTTCACTACCACCAGGGGCAGAAATATCAACTCCTGCACCGTAGTTAGAATAGGGGGCTTTCACGCCAGCCGAATCCACCGCAGAAACACCGAGAACATGGGGATATCGGGCGGGATAGGAGGCGGAATTTTGGTTAGCATTCCCGGCGGCTGCAATAATCGCCACACCTTTGTTATAGGCATAGTCGATCGCTTCTTGCATCAGTTTACTTTCACCGCCACCGCCCAAGCTCATATTGATCACATCCGCGCCATTATCAGCGGCGAATTTAATCGCTTCGGCGATATCGGAAATCGTACCACCGCCACCCGCACTCAATACTTTTAAGGGCATGAGACTGGCTTCGTAGGCTACACCAGCCACCCCATAACTATTATTGGTAGATTGGGCAATGGTTCCAGCAACGTGAGTCCCGTGACCATTATCATCGAAGGCATCAACTCTATCGTTTACGAAGTCGTACCCTTCAACCAGTTTGGTATCTTTGAGATCAGGAACCGGACTAACCCCAGTGTCAATCACCGCTACCGTAATCCCACTTCCCCGCGTCTCATCCCAGGCGGCTTCCACATTAATGCTGCGAAGATTCCATTGCTGGCTATAGCTGGGGTCGTTGGGAACAAAAAACGTACTGTAGATGTAGTTGGGTTCAATATATTCAGTGTCTTTTGCCAGTTCTGACCGTTTGAGCTGACGCAGGACTTGTTTATCTCCCTCCAAAATGTAAATATTGTCAACGTCAGAGAATTCGCTATTGAGTCGCGGCGTCACACCGTATTTTTGTGCGATCGCGTCCACCTCAGCGCTAATCTCTGTGGCGGGAATATCTTCCCGGAAATCCAGTACAATTGAGCCAAATTCCCCCTGATTTGCCAACCCTTTAAAGTTGAACAGGGCAAAACCTAGCCCAATTACAAACAAACACAGTAACAAAAACTTTTTCATTGGCAACCATCCGTCTATCGTGCCAGTTTAACCTCTACGATAGCTTATTTGTTATTGGTCATTCGTCATTCATCATTTGTCAGGGAATAGGGAACAGGGAATGGGCAATAGGGAATGGGCAATAGGGAATAGGGAATAGGGAATAGGGAATAGGGTAATGGGCTATAGAAATTGTGTCCCCCATCTTCCCCTGCTCCCCCTGCTTCCCCTGCTCCCCCTGCTCCCCCTGCTCCCCTTGCTCCCCCTGCTCCCCCTGCTTCCCCTGCTCCCCCTGCTCCCCCTGCTTCCCCTGCTCCCCCTGCTCCCCCTGCTCCCCCTGCTCCCCCTGCTCCCCCTGCTCCCCCTGCTCCCCCTGCTCCCCCCGCTCCCTCAGCTCCCCAATCTTCCCATCACCCGCCGCCTTGGTAGAACAGCTCCAGAAATCGGAAAAACTTCTCACATAAGTTGGGATCGCGTGCGCCTGCTTCCATCTCCTTGGTAATCTCCTCTATGGCTTGCATCCAGTAGGGGCGATCGCTTGAGGGTTCATTCCGGGTGCGATGGAGTCGCTTACTGATAATGGCATCGGCGATATTGACAAGCTGGAAAACTTGGACAATAAACGGAATTTCATCACCCTTGAGTCCTTTAGGATAGCCGGTGCCATTGAGTCGTTCTTGATGAGACAAGACAAGAGGGACAAATTCTTTCAACCCCGGAAGCTGCTTGCAGATCAAAGCAGACACTTCGGGATACTCGCGAATTTTTACCCAATCCTGTTCACTTAAGGAACCGGGATTGAGTAAAATCGAGTCGGGAATGCTGAGTTTGCCTAAGCCATGACAGTAACTCAGGAAAACAAGCTGGCGCAGTTGGGTTTTGCTTAATTTCAGCCATCGCCCAAAATGTAAGCACATCGTTCGCAGACGATAGCAGCGTAAACCAGCCGTGACGTTTCGAGCCAGCTGGATTTGTTCAAGAAAATTTAAGATATCGGCGTCGCCGGGGCGAAGCATTCCACTTCAGAATGAGTTTAGGTTACTTTTATTGTTGCATTTTTGTTGAGGTTAGTTATCCCCACCTCAATTAACGCTTTTAGACACAGACCAGTCAGTTGGGTTAGGAGGAGGACTGTGTAGCTCTTTATACAGTAGAGGGGTTGATTGCTACATCCTTAACCTTACCATAAGGCTGGATAGATTTAATTTTACTACTGTATGTTTTTATTTCTCTCAAAGCTACTTCCCTTATTTGTGTATCCATTAGGACTCGCTTGCATACTCATGGTTGTGGCGTTAGTCTTGTCCTGGAAACGCCCCCGTTTGGTTCCTATCCCTGTCGCCTTAGGATTGATCATCTTGTTAGTCGCTAGCAATGGTTGGGTTGCCAATAGCATGGTTCAATCCCTAGAGTGGCAGCATATTCCGCCAACCGAGTTACCCCAGGCGGAAGCGATCGTGATTTTGGGTGGGGCGACGCGATCTGCCATTCCGCCGCGCCCTGCACCAGATTTAAATGAAGCAGGCGATCGCGTTTTCTACGGGGCGCAGCTTTATCAGCAAGGGAAAGCCCCTGTGATTATTGCCTCTGGGGGACGGATTGAGTGGCGGGGTGGGGGTTCTCCGGAATCAGCGGATATGGCTGCAATCTTGGAAATGATTGGCGTTCCTCCCTCAGCAATTTTACAAGATCCGGCGTCTCTGAACACTCACCAAAATGCGGTCAATGTGCGAAGAATTTTACAGCAGGAAGGGATAAAAAAGGTATTATTAGTTACTTCTGCCATGCATACACCCCGCGCCCTGCGGGTTTTTCAACGTCAGGGGATTGAGGCGATTCCAGCACCGACTGATTTTTTGGTCACTCAACAAGAACTGAATGAACCGAATAGTAGTCTAGCGGCTATTTTATTGAATGGTTTGCCAGATGTTCAAAATTTAGATATGACGACCCGGGCGATTAAGGAATATATTGGTACAGCCGTTTATTGGCTACGAGGATGGTTATAAGCTGTTCGGCATTTAAACCTTAATATCAATAAGGGCGCAATCCTTGCCGTAGTGCGAGCATCTTGCTCGCTAGATTGAGCATCTTGCTCGCTAGATTAAGCATCTTGCTCGCTAGATTAAGCATCTTGCTCGCTAGATTGAGCACCTTGCTCGCTAGATTGAGCATCTTGCTCGCTACTAATACCCAATTTAAATGCATGACAGCTTAGTGTCAAAGGATTCAAGAAGGCAGAGAGTAGAGGGGCGGAGGGCAGAAGGCAGAAGGCAGAAGAGAAGGAGGAAGATTATAATAGCGAAATCTTTGTAGTGCGTTTAGCGAAGCCATGCCGCAGGCTTTGCATCTTGCTCACTACTAATACCCAATTTAAATGAATGACAGCTTAAGAATGCATAAATCCAGAAGCCCCGATAAGTGAAGGGCGGGTTTTGCTCTTCACTTATCGGTGAGAAGCTTACCTGAGTGCCTAAACCCGCCCCTACAATATGACTTATTATTTATTACTTAATTAAAGGTAATTTTACCGTAAAGGTTGTACCAACACCGACCTCGCTTTTTACTGTTATCTCACCCTGGTGTAACTCAACACATTTTTTAACAATTGATAATCCTAACCCGGTTCCGGCAATCGTTCCCACATTCCCGGCACGACTAAAAGATTCAAATAACTTTGATTGGTCGGCTTGGGGAATACCAATCCCCTGATCCTGTACCTGAAATACAACCTGCTTGTCTTTACAGGTTAACGTTAGCATAATTTTACCCCCCTGCGGTGAATACTTAATCGCATTCGAGAGCAAGTTAGTAATCATTTGTCGTAGTAATTTAGGATCGAAATTAGCGCACTCACAACTCCCGTGATGCGTAAAAATTAGCTGATGTTTCTCATCAACGGTAATTTGTAATCCTTCAACGATTTCCTCAAAAAAGCCAACCAGGTAGATAAGTTCTGGGTTGAACTCGACTTTCTCAAGTTCTGCCTTATTAATAAACAGCACATCTTCCACTAAAGCGGTTAGATGTTTAACGGAGATCTGAATCCGCTGAAAATGTTTGCGCTGCTTCTGTTCATCCAATTTGTGGAGATACCGTTCCAGAATTTCGGCAGATGAGTTTATCGTAGTTAATGGCGTGCGGTATTCATGAGAAACGGTAGATATAATCCGAGATTTGAAATGACTGAGTTCTTGTTCTTGAGCCAGCGCTAGACGCAACTGAGATTCTAAGGTTCGTAATTGATCATTGGCGTGTTGGAGTTCGCTTGTCCGTTCAGCGACGCGATGTTCGAGTTGTTCATTTGCCTGTTGTAATTGTTTCTCTTTTTGATTGAGTAATTGGATAATTTTAGACCGTTCAATGGCATAGCGAATAGAACGCACTAATAAATTACTGTCAAAATCACCCTTAACTAAATAATCTTGCGCTCCTTTCTGAACCGCAATCGTCGCTAGCGATTCATCCTCTAATCCGCTGAGAATCACAATGGGAATAGTGGGAAATTGATTGTACACCTGCTCAACAGTTTCCAATCCGAAACTGTCGGGTAATGACAAATCCAATAAGATAACATCATAAGCATCTTGCTCCCTCGGCTGTAGTACCTCTTGCAAACAGCGATGGTGAGTAATTTGGAACGGAGTTGACTTGATCAAATCGAGGAATTCTGTGATTAAATCAGCATCACCGAGGTCATCTTCAATGAGTAAGACTCGGATAGGAGCAGTGTACATGGTAATTATTTGGGTGGAAGTTTGACAACGGTAAACCAGAAGTTTTCGATGGATTCGACAATTTTGATAAAGTCCTGCATACCCAGAGGTTTTGATACATAGCAGTTCGCACCCAAGTTATAGGACTTAAGAATATCGTCCTCAGCATCGGACGTGGTTAAAACCACCACAGGGATGCGTTTAAAGTAGTTGTCACCTTTAATATCTTGGAGTACCTCACGCCCATCTCGACGGGGTAGATTGAGATCCAGGAGAATTAAGTCGGGCGAGATAGCCTGAGTATATTTGCCTTCTTGTCGTAAGTAAGCCAGCGCCTCAACTCCATCCCTGACACTATTGAGGTTAATCTGTAATTTGGCATCTTCTAGGGCTTCTTCAATTAAGTCAATATCCCCCGGATCATCTTCAACTAGGAGAATTTCAATCGCTTTAGTTACTGGGTTCATCAAGCAGGTCATAACATACAGTGTTTGTGGATAATTTTCGCACTATTCCCATTTATTACATAATTCCCCAAATCTGGGGAAAACTAACGTTGTTTGTCATTGGTCATTGGTCATTGGTCATTGGTCATTGGTCATTGGTCATTGGTCATTGGTCATTGGTCATTGGTCATTCGTCATTGGTCATTCGTCATTGGTCATTCGTCATTCGTCATTCGTCAGGCTATAGGCTATAGGCTATAGGCTATAGAATAAGTAAGGTAAAGTTTTGTAGTTAACTTCCCCAGCTTCCCCAGCTCCCCCATCTCTTCTACACGGCGGGTAGTGTAAAGTAAAACGTGCTACCTTGTCCTAACTCTGATTCTACCCAGATTTGTCCGCCGTGACGTTCGACTATTTTTTTGCAGACGGCGAGTCCAATCCCTGTCCCTGGATACTCTTCCCGGTAATGGAGGCGCTGGAAAATGACAAAGATGCGATCGCGATACTGGGATTCCATTCCGATACCATTATCCTGAACCGCAATCTGCCAAAATTGACCCTCTCGCGTCGCCGTGATGTGGATGCGAGGCGGCTGTTGGGTACGGAATTTAATCCCATTGGTAATCAGGTTTTGCAGCAGTTGCGCCATTTGGGTGGGATTGGCGTTCACTTTGGGTAACGAGTCAGTGGTAATTATTGCCTTATTTTCTTTAATCAAAGGACTTAAATCTGCCAGGGTTTTCTTAAGAATGTGTCCCAAATCCGTGGGTTCGGGAATCAGTTCCGGTTTACTTACCCGTGAATAAGTTAACAAGTCGCTAATCAGGCTTTGCATTCTCTGTGTTGCATCAGTAATATAGGCGATATATTTATCGGCGCGTTCGTCAAGTTTACCTCGGTAACGTTTCACTAACAAATCACTATAACTCCTAATTTTTCGCAGCGGTTCTCGTAAATCATGGGAGGCGACATAAGCAAACTGTTCTAAGTCTTGATTAGAACGGGCTAAATCTGCGATCGCGGCTTTGAGTTCTTGTCTGGCTTGTTTGCGTTCGGTAATATCTCGACATAAGGCTAAGATGCGACAACCTTCGTCGGTGTCGATAACTTTAGCATTAATTTCAATCGGAATAATTGTACCATTGGCATGACAATAATCAGTCTCTAAATTTTGCACTGATCGTTCCACTAACGCCTTTTGTATTTCCGCCACATTGCGTTCTAAATCATAAGGCGCTATCCAATTGAGAACAGGTTGACCCAGAATATCGGACATATTACTCTGTCCAGTAACGCGAACATATTCCTGATTGGCATCTAACACTATACCCTGTTGATCCAATACCACATAACCCGTCTGCGTGGTATCAATTAATGCCCGATATTTTGCCTCACTTTGCTGTAAGGCTTCTTCAGCGCGTTTGCGATCCGTGATATCACTAATTGAACCCGCCATTCGCGTTGGTTTACCCGTTTCATCCCAAATTGCTTGCGCCCTAGCGTAAATCCAGCAATAGTCCCCAGATTTTTGGCGGAGGCGATATTCTATGGCATAAGGAACGTGATTCTCTAAGTGATCTTGCATCGCATTCATGACGCGATCGCGATCGTCGGGGTGGACTCTAGATTCCCAGAAATTATAATAATTTTCGCCTTCTTGTTCTTCATAACCCAAGATCTGTTTAAGTCGAGGCGAGTAATAAACCTCCTGTGTCAAAACATTCCAATCCCATAATCCATCGCCTGACCCCCTAACTGCCAAAATAAATCGCTCTTGTGTTTCCCGTAACGATGCTTCTATTTGCTCTCGCTGGGCAATTTGAGCAGCTAACTCATCGTTAATTTGCTTCAGTTTGGCGGGACTGGGTAACGTTAATGCTTGCGGGAGCATCGGGATTATTGCCAAAGCTGTGTAGATAGAAATAAGGGCGGTTATGGCTTTAATCAATCCCGATACCCAATAGATAGGATGCCAGAGTGTTACAATCCCCATTAAATGAGTCGTACCGCAGCTAATAATAAAGGCACTAAATAACCAAAATACGCCTTTAAAGGGTACATCCTGCCGCTTTTGGATAAAGTACAGCAGCGTAACCGGAATTGAATAATAGGCTAGGGCAATCAAACCATCCGCAATAACATGCAATCCAACTAAATTTGTTTGCCAAAGATAACAATGTCCGTGGGGAATATACATAATGGTCATTTGTCATTTGTCATTTGTCATTTGTCATTTGTCATTTGTCATTTGTCATTTGTCATTTGTCATTTGTCATTTGTCATTTGTCATTTGTCATTTGTCATTTGTCCTTCGTTTTCTCCCCCATCTTCCCCATCTCCCTCATCTCCCTCATCTCCCCTACACAACAGGTAGAGTAAAGTAAAATGTACTTCCCTGACCAAATTCTGACTCAACCCAAATTTTTCCGCCGTGACGTTCCACTATTTTTTGACAAATAGCTAACCCAATCCCTGTCCCTGGATACTCTTCCCGATAATGTAGGCGTTGAAAAATGGCAAAAATGCGATCGCTATAGTTCGGATCAATGCCAATTCCATTATCTTGAATGGAAATCTGCCAAAAATTATCCTGACAGTCAGCCTTAATATCAATTCGTGGCGGCTGTTCGCGGCAAAATTTAATCGCATTGGCAATTAAATTCTGTAATACTTGCCCAATTTGTAAGGGATTTGCTTGCACAATGGGCAGCAGCGTGGTATTTATAATTGCGTGATTTTCTTCAATCGCTGGACTTAAATCCATTAACGTCTGCTGAAGAATTTCACCTAAATCAGTTGGTTCTAAAACCAGTTCATTGCGACTGACTCGTGAATAGGTCAATAAATCTGTAATTAACGCCTGCATCCGGATAACGCTATCGGTAATGTAGTTGATATATTTATCCGCTCGTTCATCCAATTGACCCTGATAACGTTTCACCAATAAATCACTATAACTCCTAATTTTTCGTAGGGGTTCTCGCAAATCGTGGGAGGCGACGTAGGCAAATTGTTCTAATTCTTGGTTAGAACGCTGAAGCTGTTGATTCAGTTGCTGGAGTTGTTCCTCACTGTGCTTACGTTCTGTCTGATCCTGCACCAGAGACAGAATAGAAACGACAGCGTTTGATTCATCAAACAAGACCGAGTTATACCACTGGCAATATACCATATTGCCATCCTTAGTTAAATTCCGGTTTTCAATAATCTCAGGTGGCGATTCTGGATTCAATAGGTTTAAAGCTTTTTGATGGACAAATTCCAGGTCATCTGGATAAACAAACTGCCAATCCGTCAACCGTTTGCCCAGAACATCTTCTCCCTTCCAGCCAAACATAAACTCGGCTTGTTTTGACCAACGCTGAACCCGAAACTGACTATCCCACTCTATCACTCCCAGAGGGGAATTTTCGACATGAAACCGTAATTGATGATGGGCATTCTCCAACTCAACCGTTCGCTGTTTTACCCGCTGTTCTAAGTCTTCATTGGTTTGACGCAGGGCATCCTCAACCCGTTTATAGTCAGTAATATCTTCTGCGATACCGAGAACCAGTTTCGGTAATTCTTCAACTGTTCTAGAAAAAACCGTTTCTCGACTCCGCAGCCAGCGCCATTCTCCATTGGCATGTTTCATCCGATACTCAAGCGTGAGATGATCATTCTCGGTAAGCGTCGTCAAGTGCTTTTGATGTTCTATAATGTGAGGAATATCCTCTGGATGTACCAGATGAGACATAAAATCTGTACCGATATCTTGAATGTCTTGGGGTGTATACCCTAACAGTTCAACCGTAGAACGATTGGCATAAACATTGCGTTGTTCTATTACATCATAGAGGTACAAGATACCAGGAACTGTATCCGCAATGCGTTGACTAAAGTGCTGACTGTCGCGCAAGGATTGTTCGGCTTGTTTCCGGAGACTAATATCACTACCAATCCCCAAAAATCCGACAATTTGGTTATCGGAGTTATATAAAGCGGTAATCGAGAGTAAAACTGGAAAGAGACTCCTATCGTGGCGAATATAAGTCCATTCTCGTTCATCAATTTCTCCCCAACGAGCTTTGGCAACAAATGTCTCAAATCCAGGTTGAATCAGAGTACCAAGTTCTTTGCAAAGTTCGCGCGATCGCTCTACCATTTCTTCAGGGTCATGAAATAGAGCGGGTGTGGTTTTACCCACAACGTCTGACGCCGAATAACCGAGCCATTTCTCAGCCGCTCGATTAAAGGTGGAAATCGTACCATCAACGGTAGTGGAGATAATCGTATAATTGGCACTATCTAAAATCGCTTGATTTAAAGTAGCCAATTCCCGCAGCGCCTTTTCTGCCTGTTTACGCTCTGTGATATCCTGACCTGTAGCAATTACATATTCTACAGCCCCCTGTTCATTCAAACAAACCGTATCCATCCACGCAATCCAGCGCCAGTCTCCATCCCGCGTCACCCAGCAGCTTTCACAGGGTTGGGGGAAATTATCGGGGATTAAGTTATCAAAAATGGCTTGAATTGAGGCTACATCTTCCGGTAAGATTAATAAATCCCAAGCATATTTACCTTGAACTTCCTGGCACAAATAACCCGTTAACTGTTCACAGGCGTGATTGAAATAAACAATTCGTCCTTGAGCATCGAGGATAACAATTAACGCACCGATTAAATCCAACATCGCTGCGGTTAACTCGCGTTGTTCCTTGAGGGCGTTAAGCGGAAGGGATTCGGGGGTGGGTAATGGTTGACTCATGAACATCCTTGGGCAAAAGCGGGATTAGCGTGACGGCTATACTAAAGTATTCCCGTTTCGCTTAGGGGATGTATCATATTGGGGTTAATTGGGGATTGGGGACATAGATTGGACTTTGGACAAAAAGATGAATGTCACGCTCATTAAGGCTGGTGGGCTCTTGCGAAGTCGAAACCCACCCTACAGTAAGTATATCAAGGGTTTTAGCGATCCAAAAAGGCAATTTTTCAGCGCCATTGATATAAAGATAATGATACGCGATCGCACCCCTGCATTTCCACACTAATCATTTTTCCATAGCGTTAACAGAAACGCCAGATTTTGTTCCGCCTTTAAAGCATGGGGCGCATTCGCCTCCATTGAAATAAAAACGCCTGGTTCCAATTCAATCTCCTTACCCTCCAAAGTAAAGATTCCCTTTCCTTCAATCACATTAATCGTAGCGTTACGAGGTGACGTATGTTCAGAAATGCTCGTGTCCGCCGCCAGACAGAACAACGTGTGGTCACACTGGTCATCTTTATGGATAACTTTACTCACCACACCTCCTTCAGGATATTCTATGCGATCGCGCAATTGCAATGAAAACGATGATTGGCTGGGAATTTGACTGGTCATGATGAATTTCTCCTATGGCACAATTTAAATAAGATATCCCATATTAGCGAGAATAAAGGGCGACCCGATAAAATTTAATGAATTTGAATTGTTAATTTAGGTGAGCAGGTCACCCCGACACATCTATCCTTGGTATTATTGATATTTGTTTCTGGCGGGGGTAACGAATGGGCGAAGCCTTCTGGGGAAATATACAAACATCCTTGAGTTAGCTTGATATCGAGTACTTATGGTTAATCCTATTCAGCAATGCTTTTCTTGGCTTCTAACGCTTGGTAGATTCCTCATGATATTACTCCTATTCCAAGCCACATTCCTGACTCCGCCAGCCATCGCTGTACTGCGACAACACCAAGACGCGCCGGGAATCATGCGCTATCACTCCCAGGAGTCGTTGAAAGATAAATCAGGACGAACTTGGCAGGTAGTTCTATTCAAAAAAATCATACCAGGTCAACCAACGCGCCTGAATCTGCGGTTAGTCGGCTTTCCGGGTATGGCTGAGTTTACCCATCCCCAATTCCTGGAAATTGCCACAGCAGGGGGTAAACTGCTCACCGCCCCTGATGTATTTGCCCAAGCCGCGCCTGCGCCTAATGTTGGTCAGTACGATGTTACCGATGTTTTTGCCAAATTACAAGCGGATGAATCCCTGACCCTTTCCATACCCCTCAATCATGGACAACCCCTCTCCTTAACTATTCCCAAATCTTTAGTTATCGAGTGGCAATTATTGATCACAGAAATCGAGACAGATCCCCCTGACTTTTCACGTCATCTAGAAAAATCGATATCAAACCTAATCCCCCAGCCCCCTTCCCTTTTAGATCCCCCTCTTCCCTTCAAAAGGGGGAGAGTTCAAAGCCTCTCTCCTTGAAGGAGAGAGGTTTGGAGAGAGGTTTTTCAGATCCCGACCAAAAGTAAGACAGATCCCCGACTTCTTCAAGAAGTCGGGGATCTTGCTTAAGGCTATACTTCATCAACCACCAAATCTGCTGTAAGTAGAATGTTCTGTAGTCGATTAACATCAAAGAATCCAAACTTGTGCCTGTCCCCTATTTTCTAGTCATCGTATGAACGCCATCCCAATAATCGGGAGGAGGATTATTCTGATAATGTTTAGCCCGTTCAATATGAATCAAAACTGGCTTATCATTAGGTTCAAGTTGATAGGCTTGTTCAAAATAAACAATTGCCTTCGAGAAGTCGCGACTTATGTATGCCTGACGCCCTTTAGCATACAGGTCTAAAAATTTGTGGGTGTTATCATTAAGAGGGGTATCGATATCTTGAATCAAATGATAAATGCTGACCGCTTGGTTTTTCCCCTTCACGCGGATTTTATCCAGTTCCCGCACCCAAACATTATGACGACAGAGGTTATAGGTATATTCACTAATGATAATATCGCAACCGTACTCTTTCGTAATACTTTCCAGGCGGGCGCTGAGGTTCACGCCATCTCCGATAACCGTGTAGTCCATGCGTTTATGGGAACCAATATTACCTGACACCACTTCTCCCGAACTAATTCCAATCCCAATATGAATTAAAGGTTGGCGATTTCGCATCCGAGGTTCATTAAACTTGGCTAAACGCCACCGCATATCTAAGGCAGATTGAACCGCCATCCAGCCATGATTTTCTTTTAACGCCAAGGGAGCGCCAAAAACTGCCATCAGTGCATCACCAATAAATTTATCTAAGGTGCCTTTATGCTCAAATACCGATTCGACCATTGTTTCAAAGTATTTATTCAGTAGCGATACAACTTCCGACGCTCCCAAATTTTCGGTTAAAGTCGTATACCCCCGAATATCTGAAAATAAAATAGTGACATCCTTTTTACTCCCCTGCATCAGCGCATCTTCACCTAAGGCTAAGACTTCATCCGCCACCTCTGGAGTCATGTAGCGATACATGGTTGTTTTCAGCCGCTTTTCTCGACTAATATCTTCTAATACAACCAGACCCCCTCGCACCATTCCTTGGGGATTGGTTAGCGGATTAACTGTTAAATTAATACTCCGTTCAATAGGTTGAACTTGCTGTTTAGACAGGTAACCTAAACCCCCAGAATTATCAGAATCTTCATTCCACAAACTATAGATTTTTGGGTCATCGCTTTTGGGAATAGCTAGGAGATAAAGATGAGTATCATCATGGGATTGGCAATAGGGGGGAGTATTGGGTATTTCTATCTCTTCCAGGGGACATTGGAACAGACCAACCATTAAATTTTGTTCAGGAAGGTAATGCTTCGCCCCCGTAGTTAGGCTGTCTTGTAAGCGGAATTGCAGATGTTCAATGGGTACAACATCCCAGACATAGCGATTGGTAAGTTTTTCTTCCCACAACTGACGGTTGCGATTGTCGAGTTGTTGTAAGGGACATCCCAGTAATCCTAACGCCGCATCATTAATTGTCACAATTCGTCCCTGCATATCGGTAGAAATAACCGCATCAGAAAGGCTTTGCAAGATATCTTTTTGATATTGCTTTTCGATCAGAACATTTTCAAAAAGTTTGGCATTCTCTAGAGCAATTCCCGCTTGAATATTAAATGCCCGCATAAACTCTTCGTCGGAGGTAGTGAAGCTGCCTTGATTCTTATTAATCAATTGAGTCACACCAATTAATTCGCCACCCGAATTGAAGACAGGCATACAGAGAATATTACGGGTGACATAGCCTGTTTTTTTGTCCGTCGTTGGATCAAAGCGAGGATCTTTATAGGCATCGGCAATATTCAACGGTTGACCCGTAGACGCTACATATCCAGCAATTCCCCGATTGGCTGAGATTCGGATTTCCACCATCTCTTTGCCATCAGCCGTGGCGACCTTACTCCACAGTTCCCCATCATCTTTACTGAGCATAAATAAGGTAGAGCGGTCGGCTTGCATTAACTCCCGCGCTTGATCCATAACTAGACGCAGTGTGGCTTCTAGGTCTAAACTTTGACCCAGGTACTGGGTTGCCTTCAAGAGGGCGGCTGCACCACGTTGGTTACGGGCTGCCATATAGAACGATTGACAGGTTTCCAGGATAATGCCAATCGAGGCGGCAAAGTCACGGAAGCGCTGTTCATCTTCTTCGTCAAACGGGACACCCCCCGCTTTATTCAACAACTGCACGACAGCGACAATCTTTTTATTGCTACTGACAATGGGCATACACAAGAGTGAATTGGTATGATAGCCCGGAGATTCGTCAACTTCAGGATTAAACAGTGGATGGTTATAGGCTTCGGTGATATTGAGTGATTCGCCTGTCGTCGCCACATGACCCGCTAAACCCACATTTAGGGGAATGCGAACCTCCTTGGCGGCGTTGTCCTCACCCGAGGGAATTTTTGCCCAAAGCTGGTCTTTGTCACCATCAACGAGGAAGATAGTAGTACGCTCAGCTTGTAGGAGTTGACCGATTTTTAGGGTAAACGCCTCCATCACCTGCTCCAGCATGGTTTCTAGCGCTTCATGGTTAATCATTTCCAGCGCCCGCAGAAATTGCTGAAATTCGGCGGTGATGAAGTCCAGTAAGCAGATAAATTCGGGAAGGGATAGGTCTTTAACTCGATGAGTTAAAACGCTCGTGCGATTGAGTTGGGTTAACTGGGTCAATGTAGCAAGAACGCTACCGGCATTAGACAGTGTCATAGTATTCGCTGTTGAGCAGCTACTTTTTGCTCTGGCTGTCAGACGCACGCTCATGCACGTCTGGTTGACTGTTTCAGTCGGGAGATTTAAAACAAATAAGCGCAGCGATATCGGTGAACGTTGAAAAACGCTTCCGTTTTCAGTTAGTTTAGACCAATCTCAATTTTAGATAAATTTATCTGTCTGAGTTATTATTTGTTTTATATGCTTTGTCATGCACTATTACCTCTATTGTCTCATCCTTCTGCCCTCCTCACCCCATGACCAGAGGGACTTCTGCTGGCTGAGTTGAGGATTGCCCTTCAATCATTCTGCACCCAGTTACAGCCAGACGCCAATAGATCGAGCGATATGGTGGGGGCAGGCGTTCCATGACACGTCTGGAAGCAGGGCTGGGTTTGGTTGAGAGGTGATCGGTAAGCTGTCATGCATTTACAGCAGTTTTCAAGTTAGTAGACTACAGACGATGATTGCGCTGACAAGCAAGCCGATACAATTTTGTATTCCATAAACGTGAAAAGCGCTGTAAATTGGATATTAGTAGCGAGCAAGATGCAAAGCCTGCGGCATGGCTTCGCTAAAGCCTGCGGCATGGCTTCGCTAAACGCACTACAAGGATGAGAGCCATGATTGACATTAAGGTTTAAATGCCGAACCGCTTAGATACCGAATTAAACCGATAAACCCGCCCCGAAAATTGCTCCTTCATTGCGACAAGAGGACATGCTTGATACAGACGTTCTGGCGGAACGTTTCTACTGACTTCTTATCAACAGGAAACCCCTGCAAAAGATGTTCAAACTTAATCGGCTATGAAAAAACGCCCTAGTAATATCGTGCTTCAGGTTGTCATCGGAATCGCACTCTTATTTGCGGCTTATGTCATTGGTGGCTTCCTGATCAAAACTCGTCGAGAAGTCAAAGATACACCCGAAGCAAGTCTTATTCATTCCTATTTGGCGAATTGTCGGGGAAAAGGTGGAGCAATAAACGGCACACTATAATCGTTGATTGGTGTTGAGATACATGGATTCCTTGCCGATAATGCAGTAACATAAAACCCATGGGGGATCATCTCTCAATGTCATGTAACTACGAGAGGGAATAGCGTGTCTCACACTATTGTTACGGAAACCTGCGAAGGGGTTGCAGATTGCGTCGATGCTTGTCCAGTTGCTTGCATTCACCCAGGTCCCGGCAAAAATGTCAAGGGGACAGACTGGTATTGGATTGATTTCGATACCTGCATCGATTGTGGTATATGTTTACAGGTCTGTCCTGTAGAAGGCGCGATCGTTCCGGAAGAGCGACCGGAGTTGCAGAAAACGCCCCAATAAATTAGGGCTTGCTGAATAAATTGTGGTGGGGGTAGGGAGCAGGGGAAGCAGGGGAAGCGGGGGGAGCTGGGGGAGCTGGGGGAGCCATAGTACATTTTCCCTGATAGCGGTGCAAGGGTATAAAAGGGTTTAACCCTTTTTCCTTGAACAGGAGCAAATATCAATACCACTCAAAGCCTTGATAGCTAAGGGTTTGGGAGTTGTGCAGCAAGCCCTAGCTAGAAAAGAGTTTTATATGTAGGGGCGGGTTTTACTACTATCGTTTTTTGCCCACTCTAATGTCACTAAACCCGCCCTGTCTAAATGACTTAAAACTCTATACTCTGCAAACTAGAGACGCCAGCAATATCCGTCAGGTTGTATTGCAGGGGGGTAATGGCAATATAGTTTTCCTTAATTGCTTGAACATCGGTAGCTAAATCGGGGGGAAGATGGGAATGGGGGGGTTGTTCTATATCTTCAATCACTTCACCCGCTAACCAATAATAGGTTTTACCCCGTGGATCAACTCGTTTCTCAAAGGTGTCGAAATAACGACGAATTCCTTGGCGGGTAACCTTAACCCCAGCAATTTCCGCCTGACTCACAGGCGGTACATTAACATTAAGTAACATGACTTTGGCTAGGGGTGTACCAGAGAGTCGCTCAATCAGGCTTTTGGCGAACGTGGCTGCAACATGAAACTCCTTTGACGTGTAGCTAGTCAGACTGAAGGCAATACTGGGAATTCCTTCTAAAACCCCTTCCATGGCGGCGGAAACCGTGCCAGAGTAAAGGATATCAGTTCCTAAGTTAGAACCGTGGTTAATCCCAGATAGGACAAAATCGGGAGGACTATCAATTAAGGCTCCCAATGCTAACTTTACACAATCGGAGGGAGTTCCAGAACAAGACCAAGCTTTAACCGCCGGGTGAAAAATCGTATCAACTGCTTCGGCGCGAATGGGATCATGGAGGGTTAAACCGTGACCCGTTGCCGATCGCTCTCGATCTGGACAAACGACGGTAACATCATGACCCGCTTGTGCCAGTGTATCAGCCAAGGTGCGAATCCCCAAGGCAAAAATTCCGTCATCGTTGCTGATCAGCAATTTCATCAAACTTAGTTGCGCCCCACGAGATGAAAGTCGTTGTTTGATTTTAGCTTGGTGGCTGGGGGAGTAGCGCAAGATTTGAGTAAGGGCGGGTTTTGTTGGTCAGTTATTGGTAACAAGCTTGTTCGAGTGGCTAAACCCGCCCCTACAATTGACCCTTCATCACCTTCGAGGGCATGTTTATGATTTATGACTTAGTATACTCCCAACCAAAAAACCGATAATTAAGCCTGATGTGTGACCCGTGACACTGACTTGAGGAATTGATAAGTCAAAGATAACTTGAAAGGCAATAATAAATAAAATAAACCGTAAACGACGAGAGGCTAAACGCGATTTTTCGCGCCGCCATCCTTGAAGTAAAATAGCTGCAGTTGCGCCCACAATCCCCATCACGGAACCGGATGCCCCAACCACAAATTGTGCCTCAGAATATCCGAAATGAGTGGCTAGAGATACCACAAACATCGAACCAACACCACAACTGAGGTAAAGCAGCAAATATCGCCACCCAGAGAGCGCATATTCGACAAAGGGTCCAAGGATATACAGACCCAGCATATTCATTAATAGATGCAGAAATCCAAAGTGCAAAAATGTTGAGGTTAATAACCGCCACCAAGCACCGTCGAGAACTTCCTCTGGTACTAAGGCTCCAAGTTTGTATAAAACTTGCGGATTTTCACTTCCACCAAAGTGAATTTCCAATCCAAATACAATCAGGTTTAATCCAATAATTGCCCAAGTTGTATAGGCTCTAGAACCTAGAAACCGTTCTCTGGAACCGTATCGCATCTGATGTTGGAGATTGAGTGTAAGTCGCGCTAAAATCTGCTGAGAATATGGAGTCAAAACAGCATCAGGGTTAACAGGTGACTGGGATAAACGAGCTTGAATCGCATGGCGGTAGAGTCCAGTATGGCGGTTAGAAATAGCCGACAGTTGCTGACGTGCTTCCTCTACGTCTCCCGCCGCCCAATCTGCTGTAGCCAGCCAAAATTGGCGAATGTACTTTGGATAAAATGCTAAAGGTCCAGTGAGTAATTGTACGACCTGGGCTTTTTGACCGCAAAAGGCAAAGGCAAATAAATAAGCTTGACTCTGATTGATGCCGCGATCGCTCCGTTCTAAGATACGTTCAAATCGATCAACTTGGGTGAGCAAATGATTTAAGTCCCCCATCTCTGCCAACGCTCTCAGGTAGTACAGGATTAGACTGGGATCATGTTCCAGGGCGGTCTGTGATACGTTGGTTTCAATCCACTCCCGCAACTCTTGCCAACGTGCCTCCATTTTATAGAGAGTGGCAATGGTATGTCGCACCAGAGGACGATTGGTGGTTTTGTAGCGGTTAATAATCGCCGTGGCTTCAGTAGTTGAACCCTGCTTCAATTGTTCCAGGGTGTCCAACAATTCAGCAAATTGACGCCAATTTTGGGCGGGGTGTAGCCAACACAGGAGTTTACCCAGTCGGCTAGCTGCACCAAAGCGTTCCTGATATGCCAGTTGATTCATGAGTCTAAACCCCAGAATCGGCATTAAGATCAACAACCCCCATAACCCCCCACCAATCCAGCCTGCATTCTCTGGAGTGAGGACATATAAGACACCTGTTGTGGCTAATACTAAACCAGAAACAAGCATCCAGCTACGGATATACACGGCTGAATCCGAAATACTAGCACGGCGAATTCCGACGATAATGTTCAGAATGCAGGAGGTGCAGACAATCCAGAGGAGTAACTGATTAATATCCATCAAGAGTGATTGGCGATCGGGCTGGGAGGATTTGGCGAAGTTCACCTTTTCAACCATAACCCGATCCAAGACGCGATCGCGGTTGTGGGAATTATCGGGTTCGCGGTTGTAGGGGCGAGTCGCTGAGCAACTATTGAGGTGTGACAATTAACCTGTCTCGACTCGCCCTAGTCTAAATCTAGATGGTGTTCAATTATTTTTGATACTTGATGCCGGGTTCCCGCGATAAGATGAATGGGTTGCCTGTGTGAATTTTTTTCAGGGGCAACCCCAAGATTATTAGTCTTGAATTGACGGTATCATGGGTCGGGCGACCCGATCAAATTGATAGGTTGGTTCTCCTATTTTAATACAGCGGGTCGCCCCTACAGATGTTGCCAAAACATTGACAGCCAAGAAAAATCCGCCCTACCAACTGGGTGGTTGACGGCGGCAAAATTTCAGCTACTGTTTCAGCTACTGAATGATTAGATTTGGTGCGTGTAGCCTAGATATTCAGTTTAGGCTTTCTTGCCAAAGTGCCGCTTCAACATTGCGCCGACGCTTAAGGAACCGATGGCGAGTAAGCCAGTCACTGTACCAGGTTCGGGTACGTCTTTGTGCTTGAAGGTTTGATCGATAATCGAAATATTTGCTTGGGCGCCCTCAAAGGCTACCAGTCCGATATCTTTCTTAACTTTAACTTTTGCTACGTGTTTGCTGAAGGGTACATCTCCTCCAAAAGGAAATACTGTTTCTAGGGGAGGGTCCATTAAGTCTGGTGGAGGATTGGTTACTCCAAATTGTCCAATAACTTCATCCGTATCAGCATCAAAGAAAGTTTCAGTCACGTTTGTGAGTCCAGGACCGGTAAATGCCCCATTAAAAAATAGTTTGGCATCGGTGAACAAACTATCGGAATCTGGGTCTGCCTTTTCTAAAATGTATTCCAATGAAACATCGATAGAGGAATCATCAAAAGCAATAAAGGGAGATCGAATTGAGATACCTTGATGCTCTCCTAAAATTGGTAATATGCCAATATCATCACAACTGCCAGGACTGACATTTTGATTACCACCACGAACAATAAAGCACTCAGTGAAGGTAAACTTCTTCTCTCCAACAATAATGGGTTCTCCTAGCGTAAGTGCCCCAGCTGGACTTGCCACAACTCCCAACACTGTGGTAGCGCTAACGGCACAGGCAACGGCGAATGCACTTTGACGGTTCATACTATATATCTCCAAATTCGGCTAAAGTTGACACAAGTTAACAAAGTGAGTTAGTATGAGCCTAGATAAAATTACAGAATCTTAATAAAGCAGGCGGTCAAAGATAGGGTTTGATTACCTCGATACCTACAAATGTTGGTATCAGTGGCTTCCATTAATTGGATCAAGCACTAACTATTTAAACGTCCACCCACTCTCTACATCGAGATAGCTACTAACTCCTTTCTTGTCTGTAACTTTATCGCTAATTTATTTTTTTGGAAAGAGATTTTCCGTATCTTTACTGAATCTTTATACAAAAAGCCCTTGACTTCATCAAAGCTTCATAAATCGAGTGTTATGCTAGGTATATTTACCTAATTTGGGGATGGTACTTAAAATCCTTGAATTGAGGAGAGTTAACGGAAACGTCGCTAATTCCCCAAAAACCTGCCTTACCAATATAATCATAATCTGCGTAATACTCTAAGTGATCGTGTCGTGAAGTATGTGAAGTCGGTAAAATTAACGAACGACGGCATAATCGAATTAACGATGACTCAACCGCAAATCTCTCCCTACGGTTCCTGGAACTCTCCCATCGCCGCCGAACTCATTGTGGCGGGTACGATTGGTTTGGGGAGTATTGCCCTAGATGGTACGGATACCTACTGGATCGAAGCACGACCCATGGAAGCCGGACGTAATGTGATTGTACGACGTCAAGGGAATGGCGCGATCGCAGATATTACCCCCTCTCCGTTTAATGTGCGTACTCGCGTTCATGAATATGGTGGTGGTGCTTATACGGTCAAGGATGGGATTATGTATTTTGCCAATTATCAGGATCAGCGCCTTTACCAACAGACAGGTGATGCAGAACCTCAACCCATCACCCCAGAGTCAGGAAAGTCTCTGCGTTATGCGGATATGGTAATTGATTCCCAGGGACAACGGCTGATTTGTGTGCGGGAAGATCACAGTAGTGAGGGTGCAGAACCCGTTAACACCTTAGTCAGTATTTCGCTAAATAATCGTGACGATATCCAAATTATCGCTTCCGGACATGACTTCTACGCCTCACCTCGATTAAGTCCAGATGGTTCTCAGTTAGCCTGGTTGACATGGAATCATCCCAATATGCCATGGGATGGGACGCAACTGTGGGTAGCGCCGATTCAAGGGAATGGAGTATTAGGTGAATCTAAATGTATTGCAGGTGGGGTTGACGAGTCAATCTTTAAACCTGAATGGTCTGCTGATGGTTCATTATACTTTGTTTCAGATCGGACAGGGTGGTGGAATTTTTATCGGTGGAATCAGCAAGGGATAGAACCTGTGTGTGAAATGGAGGCGGAATTTGGTCTTCCTCAATGGGTGTTTGGGATGTCTACTTATGGCATTTCATCCCGCGATCGCCTAATCTGTGCTTATACTGTCCAAGGTCGATGGCGCTTAGGGAGTATCGATTTACAAACGAAGAAATTAAACCCGATTGAAACCCCTTATACCAGTATTTCATCGGTGCAAGCGACAGAGGATCGCGTCGTCTTTATTGGTGGTTCCGCCACCGAACCCACCGCCGTGGTACAGATGGACGTAGCTAGCCAACAGATAGAGGTTCTGCGTCAATCGACAACATTAGACATAGATAAAGGATATCTCTCCATCCCCGAAGCGATCACATTTCCCACCGAAAACGGTAAAACGGCTTACGGCTTCTTCTATCCCCCGCAAAATAAAGACTATCAAGCACCCGAAACGGAGAAACCGCCCCTGATTGTCAAAAGTCACGGTGGACCCACTGCATCCACATCCAGTACGTTTAATCTAAAAATTCAATATTGGACAAGTCGCGGCTTTGCCTTCTTAGATGTTAATTATGGCGGAAGTACAGGGTATGGACGCGACTATCGCCAACGCCTCCAGAATCAATGGGGAATTGTGGATGTCGATGACTGCGCCAATGGTGCAAAGTATTTGGCGGAACAAGGATTTGTGGATGGAGAACGGTTAGCGATCGCAGGGGGTAGCGCTGGGGGGTATACTACCTTAGCCGCCCTTACTTTCCGAGATGTATTTAAAGCCGGGGCGAGTTATTACGGCGTCAGTGACTTGGAAACCCTAGCCACCGATACCCATAAATTTGAATCCCGTTACCTGGATGGGTTAATTGGTGCTTATCCAGAACGCCAAGACTTATACAAAGCGCGATCGCCGATTCATTTTACCGACAAATTGTCCTGTCCGGTGATTTTCTTCCAAGGGTTAGAGGATAAAGTGGTTCCCCCCAACCAAGCCGAGACGATGGTGGAGGCGTTAAAAGCAAAGGGATTACCCGTAGCATACATCACCTACCCCGAAGAACAGCATGGATTCCGACGGGCGGAGAACATCAAGCGCACCTTAGAAGCCGAGTTATACTTTTATTCGCGGATATTCGGGTTTGAGTTAGCCGAACCCATCGAACCCGTCGCGATCGACAATTTTTAACCCCTATTTTATCGGGAAATTCAACTGTAGGGGCGGGTTTAGGGACTAAATTCAGATATCCACCAATAACGGAACAACAAAACCCGCCCTTCTCACCGATAACGGAACAACAAAACCCGCCCTTCTCACCAATAACGGAACAACAAAACCCGCCCCTTCTCACCGATAACGGAACAACAAAACCCGCCCTTCCCTAGGATTGCTATCGGAGGATGTCACAGGAAATTGCTAACCTAGAACCATTAATACTCAACAATTTATCTCAGAGAATCCAGCCATGAGTAACCGGGAAACCCGAAAACTTGTCCGTCAGGAAACCCAAGCCCTTGCCCGTGAAGTCAAAAACCAGGCTACCATTTTAGGCGGACTCGTCGCGGTGATGTGGGGTTTGGAACTCATTGATTTAATTATTTTCCAAGGCGCACTCAACCGTTATGGTATTTTTCCCCGGACAATTATTGGGTTAAGGGGTATCCTATTTGCCCCGTTTCTGCATGGGGGTTTACCTCACCTAATTGCTAATACGGTTCCCTTTCTCACCCTCGGCTGGTTTGTCATGTTACAAGAAACCAGCGACTTTTTTATTGTCACCGCCATCACCATGGTGGTTAGCGGTTTAGGGGTTTGGCTGCTGGGTTCTCCCGGTGTTCACATTGGCGCTAGCGGTCTAGTTTTTGGCTATCTGGGTTTTCTGCTATTGCGTGGTTATTTTCAACGTAATGTTCCCTCTATTTTGCTTTCCCTGATCGTGGGATTTCTCTATGGAGGCGCAATTTGGGGGATTTTACCAACGGTTCCTGGTGTATCCTGGGAAGGGCATTTATTTGGCTTTATTGGTGGAATCATCGCGGCACGCCTGTTGTCTCAGCGTAAGGGATAAGGAATGGGGAAGCATGTAGAGACGCGCCATGGCGCGTCTGGAAGATGGGGAAGATGGGGAAATTAATTCAACACTTGATCGGGGCGGGTTTAGTTACCTTTGGGTTAAGTAAGAAACGATAATAGTGAAACCCGCCCCTACACACTGCCCTCGAAGGTTGTGAAGGGTCAATATTTTCCCAATTATTAATGGCAAAACAAAAATTTCCTTATCTGGTTGGTTCTAAATGGACAGCAACGCAACAAACCTGGGGTTGGCGACATTTTCAAGTGGTCAACCGCAAAAATCAGGGTCAATGGGTGTTTGCTGAAATGGTGGCATCTTGTGACCCTACGGTTCGCTTTTGGTTGAATGCTAAACAGCTTAAAGACCGTTCTCTATGGAAACCAGGTTGGCAGTCTTTACAAGAAATGAATGAATAAAATTGGCACAAAAATCATAGTCAGTTGATAAATTGTATAGATTCAAGCTAAATAATAAAGCAGCATAGAGCTTATTTTAACGGGTGACAAACTTCCCAACGCTCCAACAGTAAACGCCAACCTACACTGGCAAAACGTGCCAGCCAATACATCCAAAATGTGGTTGGTACTAACCAAGTAATAGGTAAATGTCCAATTGGTGCATCATCTGTAAAAATGACATCATTATAGCCGATCCATTTGCTACCCCTACGCCAACCCACCCGTTCAGACAACGCCGTATAATCTTTATTAACTTCTACATAGATTTGATAAATCGGATGAAATCCAAAGCGCTCATCACTGAAGTATCGCCAAAGTTGGTCAATGTAAACCAGATCCTGACAGGGAAATTGCTGAATATTATCTTGAGTGAGTAAGCAGTCGGGTTTTTGATTCGCACCGACAATTGTTAACATTAACCGTCGAGTTTCAATGTCAGCCTCTTTCCAGCGTTTGCTTCGTAATAAATCGTACAAGTTAGCATAAGTAGACACCTGAGCTGAACGCCTAAAATCAGGGATGCTAAAATCAGTGGACATGATAGTTAAGTTTGACAGAACTTATTATGTTAAACTATCAGTTTAATAGCCAAAAAGCAAACCGTATCCGATATAGACTTAGCTCGAATGGCACGCTCCTTAAGCATTGTGAGATCACCAAAACCTTTGATATACCGTAGGGTGGGTTTCGACTTCGCTCAACCCACTTCGACTTCGCTCAACCCACTTCGACTTCGCTCAACCCACTTCGACTTCGCTCAACCCACCAGCCTTAAGTCTGTGACATTCGACATCATCAAAACTCATTCAAAGGCTTGATTATGAAAATTAATTTGTCACGATTGATCATGCTACTGGCTTTTGTGATTTTTCCGTTGAGTTGCGCCGCTTCTAGCAGTAGTAGAGTCTGTCAATATAATCCTGAGTCTGGCAAACCCAATCCTTTGGGCATGAGGGCATATATTACTCTTACAGAAGACGAGGGAAGCACAATTGTTACTTATGAACAGTTCCCCTCAACTATTGATGAAAATATTACTCTAACAACGAAACGAGAACTTACATTTCATGATACTCCCTTGGATACGGCACGGGTTATTCTCCTGCAAAACAAGAATTATTATTCTGAGTTAGTGGGGTACGATGATCCTGACGGTTTTGCCCCTGTTAATCAGGTGTTGACCTGTGAGTGATGGAGTGATGGGAGGTGATATCATGTCCGGTTGAATACCCATAATTACAGTAGGGGCTTGGTAACAAAGCCCGTACTTGGTAAAAAAGCCCGTACATTTTTATTAGGGATGATGAGTCCGGACATCATCTGAAACAAGTCTGAGAAAGTTTTATAGCAGTACGCTCTCGCGTAGTTACAGTACAAATGTTCTAAATTACTCCTGATAAAGCCTCCATTTCTAATGTGTAAATACACCAGCGCGTAGCGCTATAGTAGCGAGCAAGATGCTCGCACTACTGACAAATGATAAACGACGAATGACAAATGAAAACGTTATTAGTGACAGGGGCTAGTGGGTTTTTAGGATGGCATATTTGCCAGTTATCTAAACGAAAATGGAATGTCTATGGGACTTGCTGTTCTAAGTCTGTTAATAGTCCAGGCTTAAATATAATCAAGATTAATTTAACCAATTTTTGGGAACTCAAACAGATGTTCCAAGCGGTTAAACCTGACGCGGTTATTCATACGGCGGCTCAATCGAATCCCAATTTTTGTCAGGTGCATCCCCAGGAAACGGAAGCCATAAATGTTACAGCATCGGGGGATATTGCGGGACTGTGTGCAGATTATGGTATTCCTTGTGTATTTACCTCTACTGATCTGGTATTCAACGGTTTAAATCCACCCTATCGGGAAACTGATCCGGTTTCGCCAATTAGTTATTACGGAGAGCAAAAAGTTAGGGCTGAAAATCTGATGTTAACCCATTATCCTCAAACAGCAATTTGCAGAATGCCGTTAATGTTTGGTCAGGCGACACCAACGGCAATCAGCTTTATTCAGCCATTTATTGAAACGTTACAAGCGGGAAAAGAGTTAAAGTTATTTATTGATGAATTTCGCACGCCTGTGAGTGGAACCACCGCAGCTAAAGGGTTGTTGTTAGCCCTGGATCAGGTTCAAGGATATCTGCATCTGGGGGGAAAAGAGCGGATATCACGTTATGACTTTGGTCGTCTCCTGGTTGATGTGTTACAGTTACCTAAACCTAGATTAAAATCTTGTCGCCAAGCTGATGTAAAAATGGCAGCGCCAAGACCTTCAGATGTTTCCTTGGATAGTTCCAAGGCGTTTGCGTTAGGATATGATCCTCTATCCTTGCGAGAAGAATTAGAGGCAGACAAACCACGACAAGTTCAGCGATGCGATCGCACCCATTCATCACCAACCAAGGACAAATGACAAATGACAAATGACAAATGACTAATAATGATTCCCCACCTTACGATGATGTACCGCCGTCATCGCATCCGTCTTAGAAAGTCGTCCCGCCGAAACAGTGGCATAAATTGTCCAGTGATCGCCACAATCTAAGCGACTTTTTACTTCACATTCCATATAGGCTAAAGCATCAGCTAAAATCGGAGAACCATTGCTGGCAGAATAGGTTTTAATCCCCTCAAAACGGTTGGCACCGGGCGGGAAACGCTTGAGGAAATGCTTCATTAGCCCTTGGTAATTCCCGGCTTCCAAGACATTGAGAACAAAGCGATCGCCCACATACATAAACGACTCGATCGCCCGATCCTTTGCCACCGCCACCGAGACACCCAAGGGTTTAAATGAGGCTTGCGCTACCCACGACGCTACCATCGCACTGCTGATATTGCCCTTTTTGGCAGTAATAACATATAGCCCACTGCTGATTCGCCCCAAGGCTTTATCCAAATCACTATCCAGGGACTTCGTTTGCTTAATCGTGCGATCGCGTGACAACCATTGTCCTAAATCAGTCCCCGCTTCTTCACATAACTGATAAACCTGTTCATCAGGCGTATCCTTAACTAAAATTGGCGCAAATCCTGGCGTTAGTCCTAAATCCCGAAACTTATTCACCAATAGATACGCCGATTCACTCTCACCCGCCCCCGATTCAAACACACCAAAGGATTGCTTCGGATTCGTCGCCCCTAAAATTGTACCCATCGCAGTTTGGGCGACAGAAGCTACCTCTCCCGTTGTTGGCGGTGTACCCATCACCACCCCAGACGCAATACTCATCAATTCCTTAATCTCTTGCGGATCAGCCGATCGCAAGTCCATCATATCCACCGCTACACCAGTTTTAGTAATCCCATGGGCAATCGCTTGGGAGAGGCGATCGCTATATCCGTAATCCGATAAGTAAAATACAGCAACCGTCGTGTCAGCTTTTGCCTGTTCCTCACTCCAGCGCCGATACCGTCCGGTGAGTTCACTTAGGTTGTGATAGAGTAAGGGACCATGACCTGTGGCAATGGTGCTAATTTCGGGTAACTTGTCCATCCGTTTCAGGGCGGATAGCACCGAACGGGCATTGGGACCCATTAAACAGTCATAGTAATATTTAAAGTCATTTTCGATCAGGTCTATGTCTTCATCGAAGGTGTAATCATCACAGTAGTGCATCCCAAAAGCATCACAGGTAAATAGAACCTGGGTTTTGGTATCATAGGTGAATATCGTATCGGGCCAATGGAGATTGGGCGCAATGACGGCTTCTAGGATATGCCCATTTCCTAAATCAACGCGATCGCCATTTTTGACGATTTGCGATTGAAACGGCTGATTCACCCAATTTTCCAGGAATTGGATCGCCACTTTTGAACCCACCACCGTAATATTGGGGGCAAGCGCCAAAATATCTTTAACTAAGCCACTATGATCCGGTTCCGTGTGGCTAACCACCAAATAATCTAATCTGGCTGGGTCAATTAATCCCGTCAATGTATCGAGGTAGAGTTGGCGAAACTTTTCATGGGACGTATCCACCAACGCCGTTTTTTCACTCTGAATCAGGAACGAGTTATACGTCGTACCATTCTGTAACCCAAATTCTATATCAAAGCGATCGCGATCCCAATCCAGCGATCGGATTGCTGTGGTATCCGGGGCAATTTCGACGGTTTGCATCGTCAACCGACGCTGAATTCCCTCTGCTACTGCGACCATCGGTTGTCTCCTTTCTTATATAAACTTCATTTACTCTGCTTTTTAATTATCTTTACATATTAATTGGATGTTTTAGATTTAAATAGCTTATGAAAATGATTCAGGATTTAATATCCAGTCCCTCTAAACAATCATTATTTCCTGCTGCCTTCTGCCTTCTCTCCCCCCTGGATTTCGCGTTTTTCCGGATACAGTCAGGCATATAGAGAAGGAGGGAAAGGTAGATGCACCCTGATGACTCCCCTCAACGCCTATTTCTCCTTCGCGTTGAGGGTTTTTTCTGAAGGAGTGACAAGCCGTCTAAAACTTTTTAAATAAGGCTTTGAGCGACATTAGCATCTCCAAAGATGAAGCCTTATTGACAGATGAAGACCACCCGATGAGATATATTCAAGCGAAGCGTTGCGCGGGGGGTATGGGGGGCTGGTCCCCCAGAAACAACCCCTATCTTTGACCTTATCTGTGACAAGAAGAAATGGGCTAAAAGCAGGATGGCTCAACACTTCAGCTAGCTTCTCATCCGGTGAGAGGTTTTTTCTTAATTTTCGCCAATCTGCCGATTAGGACTGAATATCATAATCAACATCAAGCTGATTAATCACACTCATCGCGCCGCCTTCGTAGGCTTCTTCCGTGGCTTGATTGCGTTCATTCCAGGTATCCACATTACCCGTTAACGTGGCAACTCCATTATCCACCGCCACCGTCACCTCGTCGCGGTCAACGAAAGGAGACCAATACAACTCATCTCCTATATCTTCAGCGATTTCGGCATCAGTTTTGGACGCGATCGCATAATCATAGTCATAGACTGTCGGGTCCCAATCGTAGAAAGAAGTCTCATAAGTTAATTGTTCGTAGTCAACGGTGAGATTATTATCCACCGCCAGCGCACCTCTAACCCGAACAGCCGCATCACCCGCTTGCCACTTCTCAAAGTAGGAATCAACCACACCCGTGAGAGTAACCATGCTATCACTCACCGCCACATCAACTTCACTCGCTTCCACATAAGGATCACGCTCAAGTGCATTCTTCACATTGGTAGTGATATCACTCTGGCTTACTTCGTCAACAGGTTGTACATTAATCTGGTTTTCTACGTTCCAGACACCCAGCGTATTACTCGCATCTTGTGCCGCCGCGTTCTTAGCTTTTAGATTATCAACGTTACCCGTGAGCATAACCTCGCCATTATCTACAGCCACATTCACATTAAAGCTAGCCACACGGGGGTCATACAGTAACGCATCCTTAACCGCATCCTGAATTTCCTCGTCAGTTGCATCCGCATACATCTGCTTGCGGATCATTTGATCACGCGCCCACCACTCAACCGTTAACGGATCATTCACCACGGAACTCACACCCGTCACATAAGCGTCTGCAGTGGCGAGGGATTTTTCATGGAGACTACCGACTGAACCACCGAGGGTAACAATACCATCATTAACGCTAACCTCAATCAGTCCATCATCCACTCGTGCATCCCATTGCAGCGCGTCCTCAACTTCTTCGCGAATTTCATTATCGGGACGGACAACATCTGGATTTACTGAGATATTATTTTCCAGTCCAGTGACTCCTCTCACCCCTTTGACAACCTTTGCCACCAGTTGTTTCTCTTGCCAGGAATCAACGCTACCGGTTAGGGTGACTATACCATTATTGACCGTAGAATTGATTTCCCAACTTTCCGTTGCGGGGTCAGCAGCAAGGGCGGCGGAAATATCCCCAGAAATTTCTATATCAGATTGCCCTGATGGTGCGACATTGATAGTATTGACGATAGATCTCACACCTTTAATCATTTCAGTAATCCGTTGGGCGCGGTCTTTGGCGAGGATATTATTGACTGAACCGGATAAAGTAACAATCCCTTCGTTAGTTTCCACTTCAATAGCGTCAGAGGGAACGCCTCGCGCCACTAAAAATTCACCCTTAATTGTTTCTGTAATCTCGCTATCGGCTAACTGTTCGTCTGCTACAGCGACAGCCGTGGGAGAGTCTGTTGTCGTGAGTGGGCGACTCTCAATCTGATCGGTCGCGCAGGCTGTGAGCGCTGTTAACGTGACGGCAGCTAGCAATCCTGAGGAAAATGTTTGGAGTACGCCATTTTCTTTCAGTTTAAAATAATTCATGGTGGATAAGCTTGCCTTCCATACACCTCATGGTCAAGGCTATCTAATCTAGAACTAACTCACCTCTGTCGTAAGTAAAATTTGTCACTCGGAAACAGGCAAATGCAATCCTTCAACTGATTTAACCCCAGCCAATAAGGTTGGGTAGCAGGTGAAATACTACTTTAATAAGAGAAAAGATTTCTGATTTTTCTAACTATCAAGGGATGTAGAAAACTCCGGAACAGAGCGAACATAGAATTAGATGAGTCGTTTAATAAAGGTCTATACGCTATGTTCTATCAAAATTCGCAAGCTTCAAAAAACTCCCTGACACGAGGAATTTCTGCACTAGCGGCTGGTTCTGCTTTACTTTTCGGTACACCGTTGCTGGTATCTGAGGTAGCACAGGCTCAAAACCAGATGGTAGTCGCTCAGACGGCTGCTATTCCAGCAACGAGCGCTCAAAGCCAGACGCTTCATTTGAATAATGACAGGACTTATTCGTACAATCTGGAAGTTGCCCGTGGCACCACTGTCGATGGGATGTATATTCCGGCTGGTGCAACTATTTTGGGTCGCTATGAACCAGCGAGTGGAGGATTACGCTATGTGGCGACAGGCGTGAGAATGAATGGTCGCACCTACAACCTGGATGCTACTTCAGAGGTGATAGAAGACCAAAAAGACCCACGGGACACCTCCGCCGGATCAATTGCAGAAGATGCGGGTATCGGTGCTGCTGGTGGGGCGATATTAGGTGAAGTTTTCGGCGATGCGGACATTGAAGAAATCATTGGCGGCGCTGTCGCTGGTGGTGTTGCGGGTAATGTTACGGCTGACCGAGTGGTTGTGGTGGAACCGGATGAAATGATTACTCTCTACGGCAGCTAGAGTGTCGGTTCAGTAAAATAACTTGACAGAACGTGCAAAATTTGCATAATTTAGAGGCAAGCATTTGGGTCACTCCTCAAAGGCTTGCCAATTAATCTAGCTAATGCGATCGCGCTCCCGAATGCTCAACTCCAGTATGTATCGTCTGAGTCTGACTCTTGGTCAGCAGAAGCGGTTTGATGTCGTACCTCGGTGTCTTGGTCATCGCCTGAACCCTGTCGGATTTGACGACATCTAGAAAGGAGTTCTTCAAGATTTTCTTCCATATCTTTTAGATCAAGTAGCTGGAGTTGGTAAGAAAAGGACATTTTTTTATTCTCTTAACTGTTGACCATTGCCTATTTCCAGTATTCCAGACTTACTAAGAAATTCAGTGTATTACCTGTGTTTTTTTTGTGAAGTTATCGCTAAAAAATGATAAAGATTTTTTCAACAAAACTTAATTAAATTATTTTTTGATAAACAAAACTTAAACACTATGTTATCAATAGAGAATTTTGTGGTTGTCTTGGCGCTCGATCTAGTCTTCCCTAAATAAATATCTATCGTTTCGGCTATACATCTTAACCTGAAATATTCTGGGTTATAGCCACAAATTTAATTCCCCAAAAAATTAAGTGGCGATCGGCAACAAGATAAGGATAAAATCTAGGATAACGACTATGTATATAGTAGAGTAATAAGTCAGCGTCCCCACCCGTGAAAGCAATTAGGCTGCTAGGGAAGCGATGCAACCAATCGGCAATAAACTCTCGAATTCCTGCTAATAGAGTATAAATAACGCCACTTTCAATCGCGGTCAAGGTATCTATCGCCCAACGATTGGGTAATTGGCGCTTCAGTGAGATAGACGGTAAAGCGGCTGTGTTGTGGGCTAAGGATTCAAGTTGTAATTTGAGTCCCGGTAAAATAGCGCCGCCGACAAGATGGCGACGATCATCAACACCCGTAACGGTTAGTGCTGTACCCGCATCAATCACCAGCACCGGATAATTATAGGTTTCTCCCGCCCCTAACACAGCGAGGGCGCGATCAATACCCAAGGTGGGATAGACGCCTAACAGAGGTACATCCTCTAGAGTAATAACGTGGGCAACTGGATAAGTTTGCCACAATAGAGTTTGCTCAGGAATGACTGAAGCGATATAAAGGGGTAGGTATGGATTGGAAGAATACTCACAAACGAATGGTTCACCGAAGATGGTGGTAGGTAAAAGACCAGATGTCCAGTGTTGAATGATTGATTCCACCTCTGCGGCTGGGAAATGCTGGGTATCCCAAGCCTCTTGGAGCGTATCTCCCGCAAACCAAGCCCAGTGCAGCCGAGAGTTACCAATCATCAATGCGACATAGTGGTCGGGGAGATTCATGTTCGTTAGAATTGCTTAGACATTAAGGATTAGTGATTGAACAGTTTAAAGGTATACCATTGGGTGTAATCAACGTTTCATCCATCAGCGCAGACCCATTCTGTTAGATGTTTGATGTCTCAAAGCAGTCGTTAACCCTACCACTCCCCAAAACAATTGATTGGCTGATCTACCCATTACTAATCAACTGCATCTATTGTTAGGGAAGGGAATAATCTGCAAAATTATAGGTTGATCCTGATCAGGCGCAAATGCGATAAGTAATTAGATCCATCTTACGGCTTAGGAGAAAGGTTGCCTTTAGCTTGAGTATTTTATAGTGATGGAGTAAGGAGGTTCATGCATGTACGTACCCGTTTGGCCCGGTAAAAGTTACCCTTTAGGAGCAACCTGGGATGGTAAAGGCACAAATTTTGCCTTGTTCAGTGAGAACGCAACGGCTGTCGAGCTTTGTTTATTCGATGATCAGGATGAGGAGACACGCTTCGAGTTGACGGAAGTCAGCAACTTCGTCTGGCATGGTTATTTACCGGGTATCGGTCCGGGACAACGGTACGGTTTCCGCGTCCATGGTCCGGTTGCACCGGAGGAGGGTCATCGCTTCAATCCCAATAAACTGCTGATTGACCCTTATGCTAAGGCATTGGATGGCGAGATTGGCTACGGGGAGGAAATCTTTGGTTATCCGTGGGATGATCCAGAAAAAGACTTGGTCTTGTCTGAACGTGATGATGCTCATCTGATACCCAAAGCCGTGGTTGTCGATGAGTCTTTTGACTGGGAAGAGGACGAACTGCTGCAACGACAGGCTCACGAAACGATTATTTACGAAACCCATGTTAGGGGCTTCACGAAGCTAAACCCAGACATCCCCGAACCGCTACGGGGAACTTATGCGGGACTTGCCCATCCTGCCGCGATCGCCTATCTTCAGACCTTGGGGATTACGGCAGTAGAATTGCTCCCCGTGCATCACTTTTTGTCCCAACCGGGACATTTGGTGGATAAAGAGTTAAAGAATTACTGGGGGTATGATTCCATCGCCTATCTCGCGCCCCATGCCAACTACAGCGCCAGTGGTACTCAAGGGCAACAGGTGCGTGAGTTTAAGGAAATGGTCAAGGCGCTGCATAAAGCGGGGATTGAGGTGATTCTGGATGTCGTCTACAATCATACTGGCGAAGGCAATCATCTGGGTCCGACGCTTTCCCTGCGCGGCATTGACAATGTGGCATACTACCGCACCATGGAAGATGATCCTCGCTACTACATGGATTTTACTGGGTGTGGAAATTCCCTGAACGTGCGTCATCCCCAAGTCCTAAAGCTAATTATGGATAGCCTGCGCTATTGGGTGCTACAGATGCATGTGGATGGCTTCCGCTTTGACTTAGCCTCGGCGTTGGCGCGAGAACTCTATGAGGTGGACAGTCTGGCGGCATTCTTTGATATTATTCACCAAGACCCAGTCCTCTCGAATGTGAAGCTGATTGCTGAACCCTGGGATGTGGGCATGGGGGGCTATCAAGTGGGTAAATTCCCTTTGCTATGGTCTGAATGGAATGGGAAATATCGGGATACCGTGCGCGATTTTTGGCGTGGTGAAGATAGCAGTTTAGCCGAATTTGCCTATCGGTTCACGGGAAGTTCTGACTTGTATGAGTCCAATGGACGACGACCGAGTGCTAGCATTAATTTCATTACCGCCCATGATGGATTTACCCTGAACGACCTGGTAAGTTATAACGAAAAACATAACGAGGCAAATGGGGAAGAAAATCAGGATGGGGAAAGCCATAACCGTTCCTGGAATTGTGGGGCGGAAGGCGAAACCGATGATTCAGAGATTCTCCAGTTAAGGAATAGACAACGGCGCAACTTTTTGGTCACGCTGATGTTATCCCAAGGTGTCCCCATGTTACTAGGCGGCGATGAAATTGGGCGATCGCAAGGGGGGAATAATAATGCCTACTGTCAGGATAGTAAAATCTCTTGGTTTGATTGGGATTTACCGGAGGAAAATGCGGCACTCTTAGACTTCACCCGTCAACTGATCTATTTCCGCCGCCAGCATCCGACATTCCGACGACGCAAGTGGTTTCTCGGTCGAGCGATTCATGGTTCTAGCGTTAAGGACATTGGTTGGTTTAACCCCGACGGTGGCGACATGACCGAGGATCAATGGATGGCGGGGTATACCAAGGCGATCGGTATTTTCTTAAATGGTGAAGAAATTGCCACGCCAGGAGAGGAGGGGGAACGAGTCATGGATGAGAGTTTCTTCATCTGCTTCAATGCTCACTATGAGATGATTGAATTTACGCTCCCTCCAGGATTGCAAGCCAGAGAATGGGTGGTGGTGATTGACACCGACAAGCCTCGCTTTGTCGAGGAAGAAATCATCTATACCGAGGATAAGCCGATTCCAGTTACTGCGCGATCGGTGATGGTGTTGCGACGACGATAAGGTTGGCTGTAGAGACGCGCCATGGCGCGTCTCTACCCGTGCTTATAAACACAAATAATACCATCATTGTGTAGGGGCGACCCGCTTGCACCAATGAATAACTTTATCCATTCAATTTACTCGGGTCGCCCTGTCTTCTAAGCAAGCGTTACAACAAAAAGAATCGAATGCAAATTAATAAAATTGTAGGGTGCGTTAGCGCAGCGTAACGCACCATCTTACTGACGTGCGCCCTTTGCCAACGTGCGCCCAACTTAACCATACTACTAAATTGCAGTTACTCGCTCGGTGGGCAAGAGCAACGAACGGTAACATCAGCATTTCATTATTTATCGTCTTGCCCACCCTACAATAAAACTAGATGGATAACCGACTACATCTCGCGTACTAGCGGTTTACCATCTTTCACTTCACCGACTAGCACCACATTAGCCACACCAACAAATAAACCATTCTCTAAAACACCAGGAATATTATTAATCGTCTTTTCTAATTCACCTGGGTTATCCATAGAATCAAAGGTAACATCAATCACCATATTGCCCTGATCGGTTACCACGGGACCCGCTTTCTTGACCCCCATCCGTAATTCCGGTTTGCCTCCCAATTTCTCGATCGCCCGCATCACTGGGGCATACGCCATGGGAATAACTTCTACAGGCAGTTTAAACGTAGAACCCAAACGATCAACCAGCTTACCACTATCAACCACCACAATAAATTGATCAGCGAGAGAATCCACCACTTTCTCACGAGTATGCGCCGCACCACCGCCTTTAATCAAATTCTTTTGCGGATCAACTTCATCAGCGCCATCAATGGCAACGTCAATATGATCCACGGCATCTAAGCTAGTTAAGGGAATACCATGGTCTTTAGCTAACACCTCTGCCTGAAATGAAGTGGGAATCCCCTTGATATCTTTCAGATCACCTTTTTTGATGCGATCGCCGATATACTGAATCGCATACGCCGTGGTTGAGCCTGTACCTAAGCCAACAATTGTCCCGGATTGCACCCGTTCAGCCGCTGCTTTACCGACTTCTTGCTTCATCACCTTAACCGGGTCAGTTTCTGCACTCATACTAAAATGTCCTTCTTGGTTATGAATTACTGGGGATGGGGCTTATGTCATCGTTAGGTTAACGATGCCCAGATTTCAGGATGTCACCCCAGAAGTAAGGGTATCATTGTCGGTCGGTCTTTAGCGATCGCCATTGCCTGAAATTTGGCAACAAAGACGGACACGGCAAATTGGCAGCAGAAAATACTGCGTTTACCGTGTCCTACGGTTAGCGCGGGTTGTCTAACGTCGCTTTTGTCGCTAGACGAGTTCAGTTGGTTGGGCTTTTGAATTAAACCAACTCTAAGAATTATTCGGTTGTGCCGATAAAAGTTCCTTGAGTTTTGCCAAATCATCTGCCCATCGGGGGTCAGGTTGAACTGAACCCGAATCGGGTGATGGAGTATTCCGTTTGGATTTTTTGCCACCCCCTCGACGCCCGGAGGTACCGCCACCACCTCCAGATGGGCGAGATTCATCGTCATTGGAACTTTTTGACTTGGGCTGGGCTTTTTCAATTTTCAAGGCGCTGTCTTTAAAGACGTGACCGTTGAATTTCTCAATAATTTGCTCAGCCAACTCATCATTGGGAACGGTGACAAAACCAAATCCGCGACATTTCCCCGTTTTGCGATCTTTAATCACTTTGGTGGAAACCGATGGACTGGCTTCGGCAAAAACCGCTTGCAGTTCATCGCGATCAACGGGTTCTTTTGGCAGGTTGCCAACATAAAGACGAACGGACATGAAGGATACCTCCAGATGTGATTGAAATTTAAATCCATGAGCATACACCAGCAATTGGATTGAAACAGGATAGAGGAAACGAATGAACGATTTCTACGTCCAGATAATTTTCCACTGATCCTGACCAACCTCAACAGCACAGACTGATGTAGTAAAATCAAACTCTTTTGACCATTTACACGGTTTAACTACGACCCTTTTGTGAACTCCGGGTCGTCATATCAGGTTTGAAGCTAATGCTTTGGCTCGTAACTCTAATTATTACAGAATATTTACACTATTGTTAACCTAACACGAGTTGCCGCAGGCAAGCTAGTATATCAGAAAGATTGGGGTTGTTTACCAGATGTGAATGATTTAGCCGCTTGTCAATGCGGTGAAGCTGGGGAAGCAATGTAGAGACGTGCCATGGCGCGTCTGGAAGCTGGGAGAGAAGAAATTAAATGAGGACTTATCCGAGCCGTATTGGAACTCGTAAGTATAAACAGTGGCGGATGCTATGGGATAGGGGTGTGGTAAAGGATTCAACCGATGCGATCGCGCTCCCTAATGATTCAACCTTCCCCTTCAACTCATCGGTTTGATCTTCACTCCAATGTCCTCGATATAAAATCCCTAACCCTCCCGGCTTCAGGAAGGGTAACACATAGTCCGCACAAGCGGATGCCGAACCCACAGCCCGAACCAGGGCGATGTCATAGTGTTGGTGATGCTGGCGGTGTTGTCCAACTTTTTCCGCCCGACCCAGTACAGTTGTAGCATTAGGGATAACTAACTGGGGAATCAGGGAATCGAGAAAGGTAATTTTTTTGCGCGTTGAATCGAGTAACGTCACCGAACTTGAGGGAAGCGCGATCGCGACAGGCAATCCGGGAAATCCTGCACCTGTACCAATATCAATAATATTGAGCGGTTTCTCCGCCTCTGACAACAGGGAAGCCACACCTCGCAGTGAATCCCATAAATGCTTCTCCCAAAAATCCTCCGGTTGGGTGATGCGGGTTAAATTCAACTGGCGATTCCCTGCCAAAATTCCAGCATACAGGCGCTGAAATTGCCGTTGCTGACTCTCAGTCGGTTGCCAGTCTAAGGTTTCCTGCCAAACCTCAACCATTTCCGGAAGCAATTGTTTATCGTTCATTAATATCATGTCCACGAAGGACGAAGGACGAATGACTAATGACAAAAGACGAATGACTAATGACTCGTAACCACCGCTTTTTGTCCCAGACTCGTCGGGTCAACCGCGTTCAGTTCACCCTGTTGGATTGTCCAACAGGAGTCAGCAATTTGCAATAACTCCCCTGCATCGTGAGTCACCACCAGTAATGTCCAATGAGACTTGAGTTTTAGGAGCAAATTCGCTAACTGGCGGCGCATTGACCAATCCAGTCCCGCCGTGGGTTCGTCTAACATCAATACCGTCGGTTGGCGAATCAACTGAACCGCTAAGGCTAAACGGCGTTGTTGACCGCCACTGAGCGCATGAGGAGAGGTATACAGCGAAATATCACCCAGTCCCACTTCAGTTAAGGCTTCCTGAACCCGTTCTGCACCCAATTCCGGGTGTCCCATCCGCAATTCCTCTAGCACCGTACTCCCACAAAAGTGCCGTTCAGGAAACTGAAACACCAATCCGGCGAGTTGTTGCAAGTGATCAGGCGTTAATCCTTGTTCACCCCAGAATATATCACCCGATGTGGCTTGGGCTAAACCTGCCAGAATCTCCAATAAGGTCGTTTTACCCGACCCACTGCGACCTATAATCAGTCCGAGTTGTTGCGGTGCTAGGGTTAAAGTCAGACCTTTTAAGATAGCGGTGGGAGTAGCGGGGGGGTGATAGGTTATATTTTTGAGATAAAGCATCCAAATCCGTTGTGCAAAAAGATGGTCGGATCTTCTTCATTCTGACATCGATTGTCTTGGGATTGCGGACTGGAACCTGCAATTCCCGCCAACGTCGAACGTTAACAGACATTAGTGGTAGTGAAGACGATGAATCATTGGTTGCCAACCCCCCGACGAACTGTAAATGCTTTAGCTGGCGCAGCGATTATGGTTGTCAGTTTTTGGGTGACTCCGAGTTTAGCTGGCGATCCGTTTCGTCCCAGTAATCCTCGCAATATTGGCGATAAGACAGAAGCCGCATTTGAATCGATTTTTAAACAAGGAGATTATAAAACCGCTAAGGACTACCTTCAGCAAGCTGAAGCCAGTGAAGGAACTGATCCGTTAATCTATGCCATGCTAGCCGCGATCGCTTACACTGAGCGAGAGTTAGAAACCCTGAATACTTACGCCACAAAAACCCGAACCACGGCTGAACAACTGATTACGTCTGATCCACTACGCGGCAATCTTTACACGGCGGTCGGTCACTTTTTAGAAGGAACCTATAACTTTGAGAAAGAAGGTCCAGTTAGAGCGCTGAGTAAATTACAGAAAGTCTTTCAATATTTAGACGCCGCCAAAGCTATTGATGGTGAAGATCCAGAGTTGAACTTACTCATCGGTCACATGGATTTGATGTTAGCGGTTAATGTCCCCTTTGCTGATCCGGCTGATGCGATTGAAAAGTTAGAAACTCATGGTTATCCCAAGTATCTGGCGTATCGAGGGATTGCTGTAGCTTATCGCGATTTGAAAAAATATGATCAGGCGATGGATTATGTCGAACGCGCTTTGGCAATGACGCCGGATAATCCAGAAGTCTTATATCTGAAAGCCCAAATTTTAGTGCATCAAGATAAGCCGGAAGCTGCACTAGACTACTTTAAAAAAGCATTAGAAAAACGGGCGCAACTTCCTAATTATTCGACGGGTCAAATTGTCTACGAGCAATGTAAAGCCCAAGAAGAAGTTGATAATATTGATCGGGATTGTCGAGCCGAACGAAATCGCGCCAGAGAAGGTAATTAATTGATCGCTGTTGCATTCAACGTTGTGATGTGGGATGCCAGCAATCCTTTAGTTGAACCACCATCTGTAGGGACACGACATGTCGTGTCCTTACTTTCAGATTCTCCTTTTTGGGGAAACATCAAACAAAAGTTCAAATTCTGCGTTGGGAATGAAGCGGTTGAGAACTCTCAAATAATCTTGGGCATCTTGGCGGTTGTAGAATCTAGCGATTGTGTAGCGTTGAGCGTTGGGGAGAAGGCGAACAATTGCCCAAGGGCGGGTCAAGTCCACAGATGAGGGAATGGGTTGATTTGTCAGTTCTCTACCTCGGATAATATTGAGGATGCTGTGGATGAGATGCCAAAGGATACTACGTGCTGGGGTGGTGTCGTTGGGGAGTAAACCCCAGTCGCCCACAGGTGCGGGTAGCCAAGTCAGGAGGTGGGAGTAGCCGTCTTTGTGGATTTTCCAGGATAAGCGGCGGGGTTGCTTCAGACATTGATAATTGTGTTGTCGCAGCAAGGCACACAGTTTCTCACCTTCAATTTGAAGGCGTAGCCAGTCAGAATGTTTCATGGAGTTTCCTCGTTTATTAATTGATAGATGAACCCTAGTGACTGCACTCAGAACACGCAGTTGCTTCTTTGTCAAGACAGCAATATCTTGCGTGACTCGTAAAGTGTCTGTTACTTTTGATTGGCTTATAGGTAATCTATTAATGGACAAGACAGTGATTGCCTAGAACGTGATTCGCGTACTAGGCGTACAGCACTTTTTGTTGCAGTCACGTACCTTTTTTGGTGCTTATCTCCCTAAAGCGGTTTAGGGTCGATAGCAATAGTCTAAACCAATTCAGTAAAAGTATCAAGCTATTTAGCTAAATTAATTCAGTAAAAATGGCGAAAAAGCCTTTGTCGCCCCTCAAAAAGCTCAGAATGCTTCAAAACCTTACCCAGCAAGAACTTGCAGATGTATTGGGTGTGACCCAAGACACTGTGGCAAATTGGGAAAGAGGCAGGGCTGTGCCGAGGCTAACCGTTTCCCAATTTAAAACCCTGCTGGCTGTGTTGAAGGTGACACCAGAAGAACTTCCCGATGACTTCGGTCCACCAGAATCGCCGTTAGAGGAGAATTAGCATCACCGCGCTTTCCATGATTTGCACCCAAGGCAGCGATCGCACTGTTTGTCGTCGGTGCTATCTTCGCCATAGACAGTGGTAATTTCGTGATGAGTCCACTCAATGACTATTCTTTTTCAAACCGAACGTCTCATCGTCCGCACTTATGAACCCCAACAGGACGCTTGCCAAGCCTTTGCCATTTACGGTGATCCTGAAGTCATGCGTTTTATTGGTAAGGGTCAAGCCCAAGAGAATATTACCGCCGTTTGTTCAAGGAAAATCTGTTAAAACTTACATCTTGCACCCGTTAAATAGTTGTAGGTTGGGTTGACGATAGGAAACCCAACCTACAACCTATCCCACAATTTTAGCTGTGTCAGTCCACTACTTACTCGCCTGACGCTGTGGTTGAATAGCTTTAGCTGTCATCCAATCAACCCAGGCTGGTGCAATTAATTTTAACCATAATCCTAAACGCCCTTTGGGAGTCATAACTAATTCTCGCCGACGCTGTACCATCGCCTGAAGAATCTGATTCACACAGTCTTCAACGGACATGGCTTGCGGTGGCTGATGTTGTCGGTTTGCTTGGATCGGGATACCTTCTGCACCCAAAGCGCGATCGCGAATTGTTGTCGCCACAAATCCCGGTGAAACTACCAACACATCTACCCCCGTCTCCCGTAACTCAATCCGTAGGGTATCAAAAAAGCCTTGCATCGCGTGTTTACTGGCAACATAACCACTGCGGGTAGGAACTCCATGTTTGCCACAGAGGGAGGAAATGGCGACTAATAACCCTTTAGAAGCTTTTAAATACGGTAAAGCATAGTGGGTACAATACACTGCACCCAAATAGTTCACCCGCATAATCTGCTCAAATAACGACAAATCCGTCACCATCTCAAACGGTGCATACATGGAGATTCCGGCATTATTCACCAATCCCGTGATCGCACCAAATCGACTCACCGCCTGTTCGATCAGGTTTTGACAGGCTTCTGGGTTCGTGACATCCGTCGGAACCGCGATCGCTTGACCCCCGGCTTTTAAGCAATCATCAGCCGTTTTCATCAGCGCCGCCTGATTTCGTGCGGCTAGGACTACATTGCTTCCTTGTTTGGCGAGTTTAATCGCTAATGCTTGTCCAATTCCAGCCGAGGCTCCGGTAATAATAAAGGTTTTATTGGTTAATGTCATTAACTCAAAATGCTAAAGTTACTGAAAAACTCTTAAGTCAGCGACGGCTCAAAACCCCAGAGCGATCGCCTGGAGAATCCTCAAAGATAGCTCCGCGTTGTTTCAAGTCAAATTTCAGTTCTTCAGTAAGCCCTGGATTTTCTTTAAACCGAGCCTCATTCACATCGGCATCTCTCAGGTTAGCAAAAATCAGGTTAGCACCACCCAGGTTGGCACCACTCAGGTTGGCACTACTCAGGTTGACACCACTCAGGTTGGCATCGCTTAGGTCAGCATCGCCTAAGTCAGCTCCCCTCAAGTCGGCGCTGATGAGGTTGGCACGACTCAGGTTGGCACGCCACAGGTTGGCGCCACTCAGGTTGGCAGAAATCAGGTCAACACCACTCAGGTCAGCAAAAATCAGATTGGCAGAAATCAGGTCAGCACGACTCAGGTTGGCACCGCTCAGGTTGGCATCACTCAGGTCTGCGCCACTCAGGTCTGCACCGCTCAGGTTGGCATCACTCAGGTCTGTACCACTCAGGTTGGCATCGCTTAAGTCAGCTCCACTCAAGTTGCGATTCTTAACCTCTCGCCTGACAATATCTTCTACTAAACGCCACTTATCGTTTTCATCATCCTCCGCGCTTTCACTCAAAACTTGAATATCCTCAACCGGAAAACCGTTTAACTCCTTGATTTCTCCTGATTGAAAATTCAATAAAAGTTTTTCGATATCCTCTTGAGAACCCTCGACGATTAATTTGATACTACCTGCTTGAATGTCAAGTATTTTAATAGTATGTCCCGAATAGGTTTTGAGAGCTGATTCTAGAAGTTTAAGATTAGGGGCTGAATTTATATTTCCTTCTAAGGTAATAACTACCTTAGTTTCTTGACTGTCTTTGTCTAGAACGGTTACTTGACGCCTAAGCCTTTGCATCGATTCATCCCCCTCACTCCCCTCATTCAACTCCGAACGACTGCAATCAGACTTCTCTAGACGCTCAGGTGTTTTATCTTCTGTAATTTCTGCCGTTTCTCGCCAATTCAATTTCAATTCTTTACAGATTTTCTTAAAGGTATCAACCTGAATAGGTTGAAAATTAAAAAATTTTGTAACTGTACTTCGTGATAAAAATCGGGATTTAGAAAAATTTGTTTTTGTTTCAAAGCCTAGACGGATCAAGGCTTTCTCTGCCTTCTCTACCCCTTGTGGAGATGCGCGAATAGTTATCTTCCTCTTTTTGGAGCGGCTATTATCTGTCATAATCTGGGGAAACTCAAGAAGCGATCGCTTACTCCATCACAACTAGGGCATAGAACAATCATAGAGAAATCACAAGTGATTGGCAATTAAATCATTGTGTAGTCTGGGTTTCAAGGATTTAGAGCCATATTAGAACTATGAAGTTTAGGCACAACGAAACCGATGAATGACAACCTAACCCCTAACTCTGACTCCACCATCGAACTGATTATTGCCCAAGAACGATTACGTCAAGCCCGTCAGAGTTTTAACCTGGCTCTTATGACAACTACAACTTGCATTCTAATCAGTTTTGCGGGAGTTGGTCTTGTCCTTCTGGGCAAAGCGAATGAGGGAACCATCACCGCGACTGGGGGTCTAGCATCGACTGGCTATTGTCTCAAGCTGTCAAAAGATGCCAATGATAGACTCGATAAGCTTAATGGGCGGGTAAGATAGCTAAAAAGTAAATAGGGGGTAGGGTGTCGGGTGTCGGGTGTTGGGAAACTCTTCAAGCCACTTGTAGGGGCACGATAATATCGTGCCCCTACCCTAAATGACCTGTGTGCTTAAGTCCGACACTTATTTTTTTGCTCCCGAACCGCCAGAACCGACAGGGAACAGTAGTGCGAGCATCTTGCTCGCTACCCATTCCCAATTTAAATGCGTGACAGCTTAATAAAGGTTTTATTGGTTAATGTTTTCATCTTAAGATGTTAGCAGCACTGAAAAACTGTAACATAAGCGACCCGGGCGGGTTTTGTTGTTCATTGATTGGGGAATAGCAGAATTGATTCCCTAAACCCGCCCCTACAATTGACTGGCAATAAATAATTCAAATTACTGGATAGATAGGTCGTAGGTTGGTTTGACGCCTGTTACCCAACAAAATCTCAGGCTAAAGCCTTTACAGTCTGAGGCGATACCTTGATCAGGGCGCACGGAGCGTCATTGGTGTCAACTTAAGTGGAAAACCCAAGCAATACCTTGACTCTACCCCACTCTAACCCTCCCCTTACCAAGGGGAGGGAACCGGGACGGAGCGTGCACCCCTACAGCATGAACCGCTAGATGGATTGGGAATGTCCTGGGTTGGCAGATTTGCGCTGACGCAATTGCCCCAAACTACCGCCAAACACCCCAATTAAAAACAATCCGAATAGTGCAGAAGGTTCTGGTACATCTTTGGCGACAATGAAGGCATTATCCTGAATCGTGGTAATATCCGTATTGCGAACAATAATATCCGAAAGGGTTGTATCGCCAATATCCGGGACTAAACTTAGGAGATCCTGATCGGCTAGATAAAAGAAGCGATCGCCATCCTGTAAACGCTGGAATTGATCGGAGATAATAACATTGAACAATTCGCCAACCATTCCGCCATTATAGGCGTCTTCAGCAATTCCCCCAATCCACAAATCAACTAAATCAATGTTATCCTGACCATCGGTTGTGCCGTAAATATCTCGGAAGCGCTGGGCAATTTCGGCGTCGGATGTAATTTGATCGAAACTGGTATATTCGCCTAATCCTAACGCCTGACGCGCTTCATTATAACCGGGAAGTCCGTGGTCGCGTCCCCGTTGAATATTTACAGCAGCTAAATCCAGTCCGCCGTTCCCAGCAGGGAAGAGGGAATTGCGAACATCATCGACTAAAAATGCATCGATGGTTTGGGCTTTCTGAGAGGCTAATCCTAATAGTAAGGAATCAATCCCATTCTCGGTAATTTCTTGAGGTTTAAAAAAGCTGTCTCTCAATGAAATACTTCCCGCCGATGTGCCATCATTATTGATCCGTTGCAGTTCTGGAGATAACATTGTATGACCGACTCGATAGGCGGCAGTGGAAAATTCGTTGCTGATGCTAGGATTTACCGTTTCATCGTAGCCGCTATAGGGATCAATTGCCGCTTCACCTAAGAGTAAAGGCAGAAACTCATTGTAGGTAATTGCCTGAATTTGGGCACCGACAATCCGGCGGGTGGTTTGATAGATATAGTCGTCTACAGAAAGTCCCGCATCAGCGGCTTTTTGAGACGTTGTTGGATCAGCGGCAATTTCCTCGGCTAATCGATTGTGTTCCCGGACAAAAAGCGTGTGAACCGCCGTTAAAGCAATCTGTTCATTTGCCCGCACATCCCCAGCAATAAATAGTTCCTCAGGGCTGACATGAAAGGGATTGGCATTATGCAAATTTGCGGTATTAAATGGTAACAGATTCCCAGCACTGGTTTTCAGTTTTCCACCTTCTCCAGATCGTAAAAAATTCGCCCGTTCTAAGTCTGAACCATAGACACTTGACCCATCAATATAAGCGGTAATCGCGTTAACTTGTTGGCGAGGATTATTGGTATCTGTACCTGTTCCTGGGGCGGGTGCATTTCTGCGGAAGGGGATAATTGATCCAGGTGGAAATATCGGATCATTACTAGGAACGGGGATGGGTAAAAATTCTGCACCCGCAGGCGGATCAGTCAAGTCGAGGTCATGATCTACGAATTGTCCCCATTGCCATAGCCAATCGCTTGCGTTAAAGGGATTGGGAAGTGATTCGGATTGAGAGGCGATCGCGTTGCTGATGGCGCGAGGGTTGGGGCGATTCATCCCCGCAGGCGCGGAAATTCCGTCACTGTAATCGGGTTCGAGGAGTCGAATCAGTTCAATTTCGGCTTCACCCCAAGTCGGATTATCCAGGTTGTTGTTTGACCCATCAATCGACCTAAATTCTATGGCTTGGGCGGGTAGGGATACAGCAAATCCTAACGTAGCAAAACTGGTTAGAGTGAGAAGCGTTTGACGAATTTTGTGAGCAGTCATCATGGTTGAAGTACACCTTGATAGTTATGAACGAACTGAAAAATCTGGCTCTGAAAGTACCTGAAGGTATCAATTTGCAAAATTCAGTTCTACTTATTACTCTCGATTAACCCACCAATTTTATGCAAAAAGCGAGAGATTGTTATATTTATTTACAAAAAAAAATAGGTTTACCTGTCCGTAGCAAAAAAACTTTAATGTCCTCAAAACTTTACCAAATCTTCATAAAAAACAGAGGTAATTTCACATAATCTTATAATTTACAGAATTAAACTTAAGTAAATAAAATTCACATTCGCTGAGATTTAAACGTCTTAGTCCCAGCAGTATTCGTTTTACCCAGCATCAATACCCATGAACTCTGAGATTAATGGCAAGCTTTGGCATAACCTGAATGGTAATGGATTCCAGGATAGTTTTGAACCGGAAATCGCAGGTGGGACAGTTTACCTGGATGACAATCACAATGGTAAATTCGATGTCGGCGAACGTTCAACGCTAACCGATGAAGACGGCAATTATACGGTTATTTGCTACACCCATGGATGGGTCAGATCACATTGTTGAGTTAAATCCGTTAACGGGTGCAGAAATCAACCGTTTCGCTGCGCCAGATTGGGTGAGTGAAGGATCGGATGGTTTAGCCTACGATGGTAATAGCCTATTCTTTACCAATGGTTTCGATTCCTTGTGGGAACTAAATCCGGATACCGGAACAGTGATTGATTCCGATGTAATTCCGGGGGGAATGGATGCGATTGATGGGTTAGCGGCGTTGGGTGGTAAGGTCTATCTCTTAGACTACCAGCGTAAGGATATTATCGAATTTGACCCCAACAGCGATACAGTTACCAACATTCTCAATATCGATGTGATTAATTCCGGTATCGACAGGGTTGGTGGACTGGGGGCGATGACGAATCCGAATCAGTTGCTGGTTACTAATGACCAGGATACGATATTTGCCATTGATCCAAACACTGGCGTAATTAGCGATACCTTTTTTACCGGGACAACAAATCTTTTAGGCGGAGTCGCTGTTGTTAACAACGAAATCTATGTTGACTCCTTCATGGGAGATCAAACCATTGATGTTTTGGATCAAAATGGGGTATTCCAGCGGACAATTAGCTTACCTTATGATATCTCTGCCCTAGGTGGAGATGACGTTGGCGTGAGTCAAAGGGATCTCAGTTATGAATCCAATGATACGATCGCCCAGGCGCTACAGAGTGGTTTGACGGGTACAAATCCCGGTACGTTTACCGATATTGGCATCATTGGCGATAATCCGAATCATCCAGAGTCGGATGTGGATGTGATTGCCTTCCAGCTTAACCAAGGACAACGGGTTACGATTGACATCGATGAGGTATTTGACTCCCGGTTAGATACAGCATTACGGCTATTTAATTCCACTGGCGAGGAAGTGGCGTTCAGTATCACTGATTTAGCGCCAGGTGAGTCGGTATGGGAACCTTATATCGAGTTTGAAGCATTCCACAGTGATACCTATTATGTGGGAATTAGTGGCGCGGATAATTTGACGTATGACCCCGTTGTGCCAAATAGTGGCAATGGTTGGGGTAAGACTGGGGCATACCAGGTAACGATCGACATTGACGATAATCGAGGACCCGATGAATCTAACGATACCATTTTTAACGCGATCGCAACTGGGTTAAGTTCCACGACTCCTGGTGTCTTTACCGATACCGCCATCATTGGCGATAATGGCTATCCCGACAACCCGACGATGGCGGAATCTGATGTTGATTTCTATAAAGTTAACCTGGAAGCCGGAGAACGAGTTACCGTTGATATTGATGCTTGGCAGGTAGGTTCTCAACTTGACGCCCAATTGTACCTGTTTGATGCTAGGGGATATGACATCGCCTGGAGTGACAACGAATCTGCACCTGGGGAAGTGGAATCAGGATTTGATCCTTATCTCGACTTTACCGCCCTTGAATCCGGTACTTATTATATCGGGGTGAGTAGTTCTGGCAATTGGTATGATCCGTTTGTGGCAAATAGTGGTTCCGGCTATAGCACAGGTGGATATAACATTAAGATTGGCGTTGGCGATTACACGGAAATTCCTGGAACCCATACCGTTACCCTCAATCCTGGTGAAACCCAAGCTAAGGTTGATTTTCGCAATCGCTTAGTTGTACCACCAGAAATTACGGTGGATGATGTCACCCTGACTGAGGGAGATAATGGTAGCCAATACGCTAACTTTACCGTTAACCTGTCCGATGCCTATAGTGAGGTGGTTAGTGTAGACTACCATACCTCAGATGAAAGTGCGATCGCAGGTGAAGACTATATCGCCACAAACGGTATCCTAACCTTTGACCCCGGTGAAACCACGAAAACCGTCAATGTAGAGATTTCCGGCGATACCAAGATAGAAACTGATGAAAGCTTGGTTCTGAATCTCAGTAACGCGATTAATGGTGCGATCGCGGATAATCAAGGAACGGTTACGATTGAAAATAATGACTTGCCGAGTCTCTCCATAGAGAATATCAGCCTCACAGAAGGTGACAGTGGCATCACCAATGCTGAATTTACAGTTAACCTTTCCCAAGCCTTTCACGAAACCGTTACCGTAGACTATACCACTGCCGATAATAGCGCCACGGTGAAGCGTGATTATACAGCTATCAATGGTACGCTAACCTTTGCCCCTGGTCAAACCAGTCAAACGATAAATGTTGACGTCATTGGCGATACAGCATTTGAGGATGATGAAACCTTTGCCTTGAATCTGAGTAATCCCAACAACGCTATCTTAGATAATAGTCAAGGTGTGGCAACAATTGTTAAAGATGATTTCCCCACGGAATTAAACATCACCACCGATGAAGTAACCAATAGTTACGCCTTAATCTCCTACGCGGGGAACCAAGATAAAAACGCCTTGGTTGACTTTACCTGGGATGGCAATGAAGACGGTACTCAATCCTGGGGCATCAAAGGCTTCAATAATTACAGCGATACTGCTGGTGAGTGGCAATCCTATCAAATCCGGGTTGGCGATTTCTTCACAGGTCAAATGAATTACTTGGTATTAGGAAATGACCATGATGTGAAAAATCCCAATGCAGCGAGTCAGTTCCGTAATATTCAAGTGTACGAACAGAGTGCAACGGACGAGATTACTGGGACTGATCCCAGTGTCGGAGAGGTAGATACTCTGACCGGAACTGCCAATGTCGATACCTTTATCTTAGGAGATGGAACCGGGGCATTATACGCCGACAATGGGGTGGATGATTACGCCTTGATTATGGACTTTGATGTCAGTCAAGATATGATTCAACTGGCTGGAAGTGCGGCTGACTATCAGTTAATGGCAACGTCTGGTAGTTTACCGGAAGGAACCGGAATCTACCGGGATTTGGGAACGTCCGATGAATTAATCGGGATTGTTCAGAATGTTTCTTCTCTAAGTTTAGAGAGTTCCACCTTTAGTTTCGTTTAATTAATCCTAAACTGCCATAAACACGTAGGGGCGCACATCAGTGCGCCCTTATTCATGTAAGCGGTATCCCCTTAAGCACCATTGTAGAGACGCGCCATGGCGCGTCTCTACATAAATGATGTGTCCTATTGCTATACGTGCTGTCTTCGCTTCTAGCCCTAAACTGCTGACTCTGAACTCAGCTTAAGTCGATGCCATTTTAATTAACCTCAAGTCAATAAATTAATCGGGATAATCCCTGGATACCTGACGGATTTAGATTTAATCACCTTAAGTAGGTAGAGAAAATAACAGTTAACAGTGAAGATCGTCATTTGTTATACTCGCGACAGCGAGTTCTTCACCGTTCCCATTAATTGTGTCCACCTACTTACTGTACCCAATTTAAAGGCGTGACCGCTTATTTCCCGCATAAAACAGGCTAAGATTTTCATAGGGGCGTTGTTTCAACTCACGCCGTCGAACCGTCAACTGTCTCCCCTAACTCTCCTCCCCGCCGACTTATGCCTCAACCCCAATGGCACGTTCAACCCTCTCCAGATGTTCCCCAATGGTTCCTGGATGCGGTTAAATCCTACACCCCCGCATCAGAAGGATATTACGCCGCCCAATTACTATGGCAACGCGGAATTCGGGAGTTAAATCAATTAGCTGGATTTATTAATCCCGACTTATATCAACCCGCGAGTCCCTTTGAATTTGGTCAGGAAATGAAACGGGCGGTACAGCGATTGCAACAAGCGCGGGATAAGGGGGAAAAAGTAGCAATTTGGGGAGACTTTGACGCCGATGGAATTACCGCAACCAGCGTTTTATGGGACGGATTGGGGCAGTTTTTGCCGCAGAATCAATACCTCACCTATTATATTCCCAATCGTCTCACCGAATCTCACGGGTTGAATTGTTCGGGAATTGACCAACTAGCAGAATCGGGAACTCAACTGATTGTCACCTGCGATACAGGCAGCACCAATCTCAGCGAAATTGACTATGCTGATCAGTTAGGAATAGACATCATTATTACCGATCATCATACTTTACCAGAGGAGCGACCGAACGTTGTTTCGATTATTAATCCTCGCTATTTTGTCGAAACCCATCCCCTGTTTCATCTCTCTGGTGTGGCGGTAGCGTATAAATTAGTCGAGGCACTTTATCAAACATTACCGGATAGTCCTCAACAACCGTTAGAGGACTTATTAGATTTAGTAGCAATTGGTTTAATTGCTGATTTAGTCCAACTGAGTGGTGATTGTCGCTATTTAGCCCAACGGGGAATTCAAACGCTACAGCAACAATTGAAAACCCGCACCCGCCCCGGTGTAGCTAAACTTTTAGAACTCTGTCAGCGCAGTGGCGATCGCCCTACGGATATTTCCTTTGGCTTAGGTCCAAGAATTAATGCAGTCAGTCGGATTCAGGGGGATGCGTCTTTTTGTGTGGAATTATTAACCCGTCGCGATGAAGCCTATACTCAAACCTTAGCCCTAGAAACCGAATTAGCTAATAGTCGCCGCAAATCCTTACAGAAAGATATTACGGAACAGGTTAAACGAAAACTGGCACAACTTGACCTTTCAACCACCTGTGTTATTGTTCTAGATGATCCCCAATGGTCAGCAGGCGTTTTAGGCTTAGTTGCGGGTCAAATTGCCCAAGAATATGGACGCCCGACGGTTTTATTAAGTACAGGTGAAAATTGGGGCGACGAAGGTGCAGAGGAGACAAAGGAGAAAGAAGAGTTCACTCAACACTCCGTTAGGGCGGGTTTTGAACAAAGGTTATCACCAATAGGGCAACGAAATTCCCTAAACCCGCCCCTACACCCTCAAAACCAGGTTCCCTACGAGGATGGCGAAGGGTCAAAACTCACCACTTCGCCGATCGCCAGAGGGTCTGCCCGTTCAGTGAATGGAATAGACCTGTATGAATTAGTCCAATCCCAAGAACACCTATTACACCGATTTGGCGGACATCCTTTTGCTGCTGGCTTAAGTTTGCCTGTAGAAAATATTCCCTTATTTAGCGAAGGGATTAATCAAAAGTTACGCCAACAAGTCGCCGCCCAAGACGCCTTGTTAGCCCCTGTTGTTACCGCTGATATTGTCGTCACGGTTGCGGCTTTAGGCAAACCGCTATTCCAGGAACTTAAACTCTTAGAACCTTGTGGCATGGGAAATCCGGTTCCCAAATTGCTAATTGAAAACTGTTGGTTTGAATCAGTTTGGAATCGTAATACTCAGGACTTGAAAGGTAAAAAAGTGCAATATATTAAAACCGAATTAGAAATCTGGGATGATTCCACAAGTATGGGATTTCCCGGTATCTGGTGGGGACATTATCGCGATGAAGTTCCCAAAGGTCGATGTAATGCGATTGTGGAACTGGACTATAATAACTTCAAAAAACGTCCCGAAGTGCGCTTAGTCGCCGTTCAATCGGGGGATAGGATTTCCTCATTTAATCTTCCCAGTCAACTGGATTGGATTGTAGATTGGCGCGATGGAATGCAGGAGGATAGCGAGAACCTGCTGTCGATGTCCAATCCTTTGACTCCACCCGTCTTAGTTGGCGAACCAGAGGAAACGCCCACACCTGAACCCAGTGATCCATTAACCGTTCGCGAATGTCCCACCAGTTGGGATGAATTGCAACTCTGGTTTAGACGGGCGATGCAAAGCGAACGGAAATTAGCGATCGCCTATCCGCCACCGCCTCAACTCTCCTCCCGCCAGGTGTGGGAGAAATTAGTTGGACTAGCTAAATTCCTCAGTCGTACTGGGAAATCCGCTACCCTAGGGCAATTGCAAGACAAGTTAGACTTAAGCGATCGCACCTTACATCGGGGACTAACCGCCCTTTCTGGGTTAGGGTTTCAGGTAACCCACCAAGGCTGGTCTATCCAAATCAGTGGGTCAATGGGGGAGTGGGATGGAGACGCGATCGATCCAACCACAAAGGAAAGCATTCAACTCTTTTTATCGGCTGTCGAAGAAGAACAATTTTTGCGTCAGTATTTTTATCAGGTTCCCTTGTCCACCATTCATGGAATGTTAGCGCTATCAACAAATAGGGGCTGCTAAGTGCTGTGGTGAGGGGGAGCGGGGCAGGGCTAATTCATTGTGATGAGAGAAAATTAGGACGACCAGAATTTAGCGTAAACTAAATCTTGCAGCCATAGTTTAATCGAGTCATTTGCTTGCTATGAAGGTCAATCTCCTGGAAGCCTTAACCCAAGTGCCAG